>CAYYHL010000363.1:0-2115 GCA_964471775.1 uncultured Clostridia bacterium | reverse complement strand
CTTGGGTGGTAGGCTCAATTCCGGCAATCATCTTCAAGATGGAAGTTTTCCCTGCTCCTGGTGGTCCCAGTATGCAGAAGAATTCACCATCTTCGCATTGAAAATCTATTCCCTTCACCGGTTCCAGGTCTCCATACCTTTTCCGTATGTTTTTCAAAACAACCTGAGCCAATTCCACTCTCCTTTTCGAGATCACTCACAAAAGCGCATTCCCCGTGCTTTTGTCGAAAATATGTATCGCATCTATGGCGAATCTCAGCCACACCTCTTGCCCTATGTTGGCAACAAATTCAATGTCTGTCTCCGCTAGTATCAGTCCTTGGGCAATTTTGATGGTGTATATTGCACTATCAGTTCTGGGTTCATACATATAGATTTCACCTCTAGCTTCACCGTTTTGTTCCCTCTCTTTGGAGACTCCCACGTGCTCCGGCCTTACTCCCATTATGACCTGGGTGCCGGACTTGGTTTCAGTTAACTTGATCTTTCCGTCTCTCGCTAGGGGGAGGTTGATTGAATCACTTACCAATGCTATCTGGCTTCGCTCTGTCCTCAATTGACAATCCATGAAATTCATAGGAGGCTCACCAATGAATGCAGCTACGAAATGATTATTGGGATGGCCGTATATATCATCGGGTGTACCCACCTGCTGAAGTACACCTAGATTCATCACCCCGATCCTGTCTGCCATAGCCATAGCCTCAATCTGGTCGTGCGTTACATATATTACAGTTGTACCTAGTTTCTTGTGCAGTCTCTTCAATTCTCCTCGCATTTGTCCTCTTAGTTGAGCATCCAAGTGGGAAATAGGTTCATCCATCAAAAATACATTTGGCTCTCTGACTAACGCTCTCCCAACTGAGACTCTTTGTTTCTCCCCATCACCGAGAGAGGTAGCCTGTACGTCTAGGAAGTCTTCCATGTCTAATAGTCTGGCAACTTCTCCTACTTTTTTCTTGAGTTGGGTGGAAGAAACATTGCGTATCCTCAGGGGGAAAGCCATGTTTTCGAAGGCTGTCATGTGAGGATAAAGGGCATAGTCTTCGAATATCATAGCTATTCCTCTGTCTTTAGGTGAGATACGATTTACCAGACGATCCCCGATGTAAATCTCTCCATTGGTTATCTGTTCCAATCCAGCAATCATCCTTAATGTTGAAGTCTTGCCGCAACCAGACGGTCCTAGCAGGCTGAAAAACTCTCCGTCTTTGATTTCGAGATTTAAGTCCCTTACTGCTTCAACGTTCCCGTACTTTTTCCATAGATTCTTAATGACAACTCCGGCCACTGGATACGACTCCTTCTGCTCGAGACTCGAGAGACTGCTCGGGTCAGCGGAGATTGTCTATTCGCCATTCTTCAGGCCGGTCTCCGGAAACTATCTCCTGCATTTCCCAGCTATTGCACTGAAGTTGCCCATCCAACCGGGGTTTGTGAAATATGGTGGGTCACCGCTCTTCGAGCAGCACTAACGTCTTTTGTCAGGATAGCCTCCACAATCTGTTCGTGCTCATGTTGAACATCCTGCAGTTTCCTTGGAGCATCTCTAGATACATGAGCAGATATGGCCACGTGAATCTGAACATTGAGGCCCTCATATAACTCACACAACTTAAGGTTTTTGGTCAACTTGACGATGGCCCAATGTAGATCGAAATCGCATCTCCTATAAGATTTATGATCCCCTTTCTTAGCTAGCTTTGCACATCGCTCCAGTTTCTGCTTCAGTAAATGAGCCCCCTTATTGGTGAGATGTTCAATGCACAGCTTGACCGCATGCCGGTCAAGCATCAGAATAACATCTAATAGATCTTCAAGTTCTTGCTTTGACAGTCTAGCCACAAAAGCTCCCTTTCGGGAGATTGTACTTACCAAGTACTCCCCAGTCAGTCTGTGCAGGGCGTGAGAAATAGGGGTTCGACTCACACCTAGCTGGGTTTGCAGACTTTTCACATCCAGCCGACTGCCAGGCTTCAGTACGCCATCCAGTACCGCGTCCTTTAAGTACTGGTAGACCTTATCGTTGATGCTTTTATGATTGAGTATGGATCTTTGATGCATTCTGTGGTCGCTAAGTCGTCGGCTTTTAATTTTTAATTTATAATTTATTAT
>CAYYHL010000362.1:0-2116 GCA_964471775.1 uncultured Clostridia bacterium | reverse complement strand
CAAACCTGGACAAGTGGTTTGCGGGGTTCAGGTTTTAGGCCGGGCGTACGGGGGATGTAGCTGGTGTTGAGCTAGTAAGGATAAAAAGGGGAGGATGGTAAATATGACAAAACTCGTCATGGTCTTGCCGATACTGAAGTTTGAGGAACTCGAGCGTAGGACCCGGCAGGAATGTGAGTTAATTACCAGAAAAGGTATTCAGGTTCAGGTGGTAAGTTTGGAAGAGGGCCCGGCTTCGATTGAGTGTGAGTATGATGTGGTAGCAGCTGAGCCGGGTATTTTGCGAACAGTCAAGGAGGCCGAGAAGAATGGCGTAAATGCCTGTATGATCAGTTGTTTTGGAGATCCCGGAATTGATGCGGCGCGAGAAATAGCCCGGATCCCGGTCATCGGGGCTGGAGAAACCAGTATGTACCTGGCTGCTATGCTAGGTCAAAGATTCTCGATCGTCACGGTTTTGCCTGAGGTAAAGCCACGGATGTGGAATCGTGCTCACATCTACGGGCTAGCTTCTAAGGTCGCATCTATCAGAGACATACAGATGCCGGTGCTTCAGCTGGATAAAGACTGGCAGAGGATTAAGCAAAGGTTGTTCGAGGAATCAAAGACCGCAATTGAGACAGACGGCGCTCAAGTAATAACGCTAGGATGTACCGGGATGGTAGGAATGGCAGCGAGTCTACAGAGGGATCTGTGGGAAGCATCGTATAAGGTGCCGGTCATTGATCCGGTACATGCCATGATTAAGTATGCAGAGGGGCTCGTAGATATGAAACTTTCACATAGTAGAATAGCCTATCCCTTACCCCAGGCCAAGGAGCGATAGCGCATGTTTGTTCCTCATTTTTTCCACCCTATCAGGCAATAGCCTGTCCCGCTTTATTTCCATATTATCCAGCTACTTGGGCGTTTCTTGACAGCGAGTTCTTAACCAAGCTTATGGGTCAAATATGCGCGAGAGGAATGATCTGAGACATCTCGGTGGTTTTGATGGTGGAGGAGGGATATTCCTTGAGGAGCGCTGTTGAATTAGTTGCGTCTTTTCAACTGCCCCATGGATTGGAGGATAAGAGATGCTTAATAAATTAACACGTGCCTTAGATGCAAAACTCAAATTGCTAGAGAAGGAAGGTAGGTTGAAGGGAAAAGAAAAGGTCATTGTTGACATGGTACCTCCTCGAGATGGATTCGGTAGAAAAATAGCTATGAGTGATAAGCGGGCCCTTTTGAATTTTGCATCAAACAGTTACTTAGGTATTTCTAATGATCCAAGGTTAACTGAAGCTGCACATGGAGCAGATTCAAAGTTTGGAGTGGGTCCCGGTGCGGTCAGGTTTATCTCTGGAACACAGGAGCCCCATATCAAATTAGAGAAAAAACTAGCAGAGTTTTACAAAAAAGAGGCTGCTATGATATTCAACTCTGCCTATGCTGCCAATTGTGGAATTATTGCTCCCCTAGTGGACAAGGATACCTATGTCATAAGCGATGAGTTAAATCATAATAGTATAATTATGGCAATAAGATTGGCTGGGGTTCCCAGGGATAGGAAAAAGATCTATGCTCACTCTGAAATGGATGAACTAAGAAAGTGTATAGTTGAATCTATGGGCAGTGGAAAAAGATTAATCATAGTGACTGATGGTGTATTCAGTATGAGGGGGGATTATGCTCTCCTGCATGAAATGGCGCACCTGGCTGAAGAGTTTGATCCAAAATTTGAAGAGGGAATTATAACAGTTGTGGATGATTCGCACGGAATAGGGGCCTTTGGGAAAACCGGAAGGGGCACAGTGGAGGTTACCCAGGAAGACAAGATTGATATAATAACAGCGACACTAGGCAAAGCCCTGGGGGTAGACGGTGGCTTTATTGTATCCAATGAGAAAGTTGTAAAGTATCTAAGGGAGACTTCTCCCTTATATGTATATTCAAATCCAATAAGTTCGGGAGTGGCAAGTGCTGCATTGGAAGCGTTGGAGATTCTGGACAGCGATGAAGGACTGAAACTCTTGAAAAGATTGAAAGATAATACTGAATATTTCAGGAAAGGCATAGACCAGATCGGTTTCAAAACAATCGAAGGGATTCATCCCATCGTTCCTATCGTAATTGG
>CAYYHL010000361.1:0-2128 GCA_964471775.1 uncultured Clostridia bacterium | reverse complement strand
TTCTTTCCGCCATCCCTATTCCTGACCCTGAAGTTAAGAGAGAACGGACTATCCTGAAGGGAGACGTGCCCAGTCCCATTAATCCTCCCTCTGGTTGTGTTTTTCATACTAGGTGTTTCACGAACATCAAGGAATGCGAGGAAGAGATACCTGATCTCGTTCCCGTCGGCAAAGACCATTACGTCGCCTGCTGCCAAATAGAATGAAAAAGCATGGAGTCAGCCTATTCCCTCTTGTGGCCTCATTTCCCGCCATTTTTCCTGAGCGCAGCCCCTTACTCTTCGGGTAGGCACCCAGGCAATTCTCCCACCACACTTTGATGGGTCACGTCAAACATCGGAGTTGACAAAGAAGAAAGAGCTATGATATAATCACGTCAAATTACACCTTGAGAGGCAAATCATGTTTCACCTGGCTGATCCTAAAGATATCAAAGAGGGGAAAATCACCGACGTCTACTTTGAGAGAACAGTAGAAATCATCAAGGCCAAGAAAATAGACAAGAGGGTAGCCGCAGAAGTTAGAGCCAGCCAGCTTCCTAATTCTTACCCCTGGGGTGTTCTGGCTGGACTGGATGAAGTCCTCACCCTTCTTGAAGGAATAAAGGTTAACCTCTGGGCTATGCGCGAAGGGACCTTCTTTCACCCCCTCGAGCCAGTTTTATTAATAGAAGGAAACTACAGTGATTTTGCCAAATATGAAACACCCCTTCTGGGATTTCTCTGTCAAGCTTCTGGCGTGGCTACACGGGCAGCCAGATGCAAGAAGGCTGCAGGGGACAAATTCATCTATCATTTTGGAGCCAGAAGAATGCACCCAGGGATAGCACCCATGATTGATCGAGCCTGCTTCATCGGCGGATGTGATGGAGTAGCGGTAAGCAAGAGTGCCCAGGAGTTAGGGGAAGAGCCTGTTGGAACCATCCCCCATGCCCTGATCCTCCTGGTGGGAGATACGCTCAAAGCGACCCGGTTTTTTCACGAAATTATTGAACCTGGAGTTAAGCGAGTGAGCTTAATAGACACCCTGGGAGATGAAAAGTTTGAGGCCCTGAAAGTGGCTGAAGGACTGGGGAAGGACCTCTTCGCCATAAGAGTAGATACCCCCTCCTCCAGGAAAGGAAATTTTCTGCAACTTCTCAAAGAGGTTAGATGGGAGCTTGACCTGCGGGGATTCAATGAGGTAAAACTCTTCGTCTCGGGAGGAATAGATGAGGAGGAAATTAGTCAGCTAGATCAAGTAGCAGATGCCTTTGGAGTAGGCACCTGGATAAGCAACGCTCCGGTTATGGATTTTGCTCTGGATATAGTTGAGGTGGAAGGAAGACCCTCTGCCAAAAAAGGCAAATGTTCAGGCAGAAAAGAGGTATGGCGGTGCCAATCCTGCTATTCCACGCTGATTCTTCCCAGAGGGAAGAGAGCCGAAAGGTGCTCCTGTGGTGGAGAAATGTTGCCGCTCCTTCAACCTATGGTAGAGGAAGGCAAAATAATCAAGAAAACCCCTTCACCTCAGAGGCTCAGGGATTACGTTCTGGCACAACTTCAGAACTACTCTCTATTCTCTACCGACAGAGCGGTTGGAGGGTAGAAAGGAAACCTGAGCTCGCCTCACGGAGAAAAGAATGCCCTTAGTTGTTAAGAAATTCGGAGGCAGCTCAGTAGCTACTCTGGATAGAATAAGCAAGGTAGCCAGACGAATAGTTGATAGCAAAAAAGGGAACACCAGGCTTGTGTTGGTGGTTTCAGCCATGGGGGATACCACCAATGAGCTGCTCTCCCTTGCCTCCAGAGCCAATCCTGAGCCTCCCAAAAGAGAGATTGATCTTCTCCTATCCACCGGAGAAATCGTCTCTTCCGCTCTTTTGAGTATGAGCCTTAATTCTCTGGGAGCAGAGGCGGTGGCTTTTACCGGACTTCAGGGAGGAATCATCACTGATGATGTCCACACCAAAGCCCGCATTAGAAAAATCGAGACCGATAGAATCGTGGAAGAGATTGACAAAGACAGAATCGTGGTAGTGGCAGGGTTTCAGGGAGTGACGCAGGAGAATATTATCACAACTCTGGGAAGAGGGGGCTCGGACCTAACGGCGGTGGCCTTGGCCGCTGCTTTGAAGGCGGATATGTGC
>CAYYHL010000360.1:0-2134 GCA_964471775.1 uncultured Clostridia bacterium | reverse complement strand
CTTGAGATAATGGGTATAGATCCAGAAGATGTAGGGTATTTGGTCTATTGCGGAAGGGGAAACTTGGGAGAGTATAATCTCGGGAAAATTGATGTTGTTGGGACTGATCTCAAGGAGTGCAGGAGCGAGAAAAAATTTAGATTGCATTCAACAGTAAAAAGACAATTGCTTTGGAAGATTGGCTAAAGTTCCAAGTGTTGCTTTACTGAAATTACTTAGTTAATCTGAGCGAACGAACCAAGGGGTAAGTACAATGAGGAAAGCAAAGCAAACTGAACAGAAAGAAATAGGAAGGATTAAGCTCACCGATACCCTGGGGACCACATCCCAAAGGGCAGCCAGACAAAGCCGGCTGCATAAAGAGGTAGGGAATACAATTGATAAGGAGGGTAAATGAAATGAAAAGTAGAATCACAGGAGTAGCGATAGCGAGCGTGCTTGTGGGTATTATTCTGTCAAGTGGTGCCTCGGGGACTGCGCTCCCGCCGGAGGTCATGGAGAGCCTAAAAGAGGTGAGAATGCTGGAGGTGACAAAAGACAATGTGGATGTTATTTGGAACCTCAGGGCAAATCAAGATCCGGATATGGCAGACATAGTAGACCTAAGATTGAATTACAGGGACATATCAACCGAGCTTAGCATGGTGCTCCAAGAGTGGGTGGGTGGTGGAAAAGGGGTAGTTTTGTATAAATCCAACGTGCATCGGTTTTTCCCAGAAATAGGGATTTCAGATGGTAGCATAGAGCGCAGCCCGATTCCTAAAGCCGTGAAGGACAGTCACCCCGTAGTTATGGGAGTGCAAGAAGTTGCATTCAAGACGCGGTATTTCTATCCTATAACGGGCGAACTCCAATCTCCACATATTCCGATCTTGGAGACGGAGAAAGGAGAAGTGGTAGCCATTGCTAGCTGTTGTGGGAGAGGGGGAGTAGTTGTTTTCCTAAATTCCGATAATTGGAAGGGGGCCCCTTGGGGCAAAGAAGGATACGATAATGAGCGGTTCACAATCAATATACAACAGTGGCTTGCTGGCGCATGCGTTCCTGGATTATCGGGAAGAAAGGTAGCTGGTGGTCCCTGCTACAGACTTGAGAATTATTTGACGCCAGAGATGGTCGAGAGAATAGAACTCTCAGCTGCCAGAAAGAAAATAGACATCTGCCAGCTCATAGGAGAAGTATTTGCGGAGTATCTGAGTAAATAGAGAGACTTGCAAATCTGTGGAAATACACATCCTTGCCTCTTACCTGAACGAGGAAGGAGAAAAGACCAAGGAGACTAGCCGATATGAAAGGAGTCTCCTAGGCACTGGTGCACGGTGCCGGCAGAGGAGTGTCCCATAGAACTCTGACAGGGAACCTGGCTGTGCCCGTTTGCCCGCTAGGATGGGGCCAGGCTGAGGCTCAACTCCTTCGGCAGAAGGTGGGAGGCGGCGTAGCGTTGCCAAGGGAAGAAGAAGTTGTTTCAGTTGGTTTCGGTGTTCTTTGGGTCGTGAGAAGAAAGGCAAGAACAGGAAGGAATCCTCAGACAGGAGAGACTATCCAGATACCGGCAAAGAAAGTTCCAAAGTTTAGACCGGGGAAGGGTTTGAGAGAAGCAGGGAAATAATAACCCAAAAAAGGCAAACTTCTAAAGAAGCCTGAAGAGAAGGAAAGCGGTTCCTAGGTAGCTTTTTCACGCATTTCTTCTCCCCACCAATCTATCTGGGTGCGCTCGAATTTGAACCTCTCGCAGTGACAAGCTAGTCACAAATCCGCCTGTTCTCCCTTGCAATGGAATTTTTGCTGTACAGTAACTTTGGACATCTACTGTTAGGCTTAACTAACAGAGTAGGTCGAGGAGTTGCGAGAGTCAGAAGGAAGGGGTGCGAGTTTCATAACTGCACCTATTTCTTGCTAAGAATTATGAAAAGGCTTAGAGCTAAATTTAGCGGTTATGATCTTTATCAAGCAGGGACACCTTACTATGCTAGAAATTTTGCTAGAGATAGCATAATATCAGCCATTTTGATGCAAAACCCAGAAATGTTAAGACAAGAGCTTTCTTTTTGTGCAGAAAGACAAGGAAAAAAGAGAGATCCTTACTCTGGCGAAGAGCCTGGAAAGATATTCCACGAATATCCGCCAGTAAGAA
>CAYYHL010000359.1:0-2147 GCA_964471775.1 uncultured Clostridia bacterium | reverse complement strand
AGTTAGACCTAAGAATATTTGTTAAGACCGATAGCTATACAGGGGCGACAAAGAGAGGAGTAAGGTTTTATCTCCTTGATGATAACTGGACTGAGTTTAAAAAGCTCATTGACCAGGTAGACAAGGTTTATGAAGAGATAGCTTGACCCAGAGGGAGGCAGTGAGCGCAAGGCAACAAAGCAGATAAATATGTCTCACGTTTAGAATACGTCTAATTTTGAAAAAATCGGGTCATACTGGAATTTACGCTGATTGGCAAGAAAAAACGCTTTCACAGAGAGTCAAAATCGGTGATTGGAGGATCCCTGCGTTGAGCAGAAGACGTAACAGGCCAGACTGGAGGCCGATACATGGTGCGAAGGATGATCAGATTGAAAGGAAGGTTGCACCTTTGGCTGAATAGGCTACAGTTCTCCTTTGAGTTGCGGAGAAAAGGAAGGTTCTTCCAGATTGTCGTTGACAGGAAGTACCGAATTCATCTCCGGGTAGGCAAGTACGCTCTCACTGTGGTCAGCCTGATTTCGGCATTCTTCGGATTCGCATCGGCCATAGTTGCCTTCATCTTTGGATTTATGGTTTGGGCTGTGTTATCGGTGTTGGAGCGGGCTGTCTTGACCTACACGACGTTATATGTCCACCCGCTGCCTGATTTCGAGATCGAGCCTGAAAAGTGGACTCATATGTCTTTTGGATACGGGGAGGACCCACGACGTAAAGTCCAAGTCCCGATAGTCGGAATGGTATTCTCGGACGAGGTGTACGGAAGGAAGATCTATGGTCTTCTGGTTTCTTGGAACTATGGCAAGGCGGAAGACAAGGACAACAACATTTGTATGAGCGTTGTCTTAGGTAGAGAAGACGACTATGTTTTCTTCTGCTACCCCAGTCCAGACCGACAAACCGCAGGCGACTTCTTCGAGGCATCCAAGCAAGAAATTGGCAAGGAAGCACGTGGTGCCGAGATAAGAAAGGTCTTCTTGGAACTTGTGCTGGGGAAGAGATTCAAGATAGCACCCCATTCCTACCTCCCCACGTTCATAGGGCGGTACAGAAACGGTGTTCCGTATCTCTTCCAAGTACAAAAGGGTTCCGCGCGTGGCAATCCAGAAATCATCCAGGGAACTCGTTCGATCGTGAAGTTCAACCTGAAGGTCAGAAGTGAAAATCAGCTGACAAGAAAGGATATTGAATACGATCTTCTACGTACTCTCGGAAATTAGTCTCGAGTGAGACTCCATAATAGTGCTGTTGGCATCGAGAACAAACGCCTACAACTCAGGGGTCCCAGAGCTATCATGGAGAATGGTAATCACTGTCTGGCCCTGGGAAGTGGATGTAGCAAGGCGCCGGTAGGCTTAAGATCCAAGAAGAGCAAATGTCGGAAGAAACCCAAGAAGAAGGGAAGCAAGTCCCAACCAGTAACCTAACCCAAATCTCAGCACTTGTCAATCTGGCTGGGAGAGAGTGACTTAATAAATACATTCAAGCAAAACTGCACAGTTATTTTGGTGAGTAACTTGCTGCTCCGGGAGACCATCATTTCGTTGACTCTAACTTAATAAGTGGTATTATTAATGGGGGCAGGTCAATTCCCCCTGATAGAAATTCACTCGTAAGGTGTGGTTTCTGTAAAGGGGACGGAACACGTGATAGAGATGGTAGAGACCCTGTTTGTTCCGTATGTAAGGGTGTTGGAGCAGTATTCACTGAACTGCCTGCTGTAATCTGTTCAAGATGCAATGGCACTGGAAGTAGGGATAAGGACGGAAGGCCCCCATGGTGTAAAGTATGCGGCGGAACAGGCATTGTGTCTTTGTCCGAATTGCGTGTGCATTGAGAACTGTAGGGAAAAGGGATATGCATAACGTATCTAGCCTCGTGTCACCCGCGCTCGCAAGACACGCAAGAAGGTCTTATTCTGGAAGATCTGATTTGAGGTCATGAGTAGATGAATACAAAGCAACTCAAAAAATGGAAAGAAACTGAGTACCGTCATGCCAAAGAGTTGGCTGATACGGTAAGGAAAGAAGAAGACTTCAAGATCCAAGATTTTTTTCCTGAGCTTCGTTTAAACCCGCCTTATACGACATCGCTAGACCCCTACGCACCTGTTTGGTCTCTCCTTCCATTCTTTAGGACCATTATTG
>CAYYHL010000358.1:0-2149 GCA_964471775.1 uncultured Clostridia bacterium | reverse complement strand
AGTGCTTGATTCCTGATCCACCATCATCAGAACCAGACCAACCCGCACTGAAGGAAAGACTGGTCGTGAAGGTGGGTAGTGCATCAACCGAGGAGACCGGTGGTATAATATCTATGAACTGTCCCGTCATCGAAAGGTACTGAGCTTTGATCCAGTCCGTACTTCTCGCTCTATTTGAGATGCGAAACTCATCAGTTTCCCCCTCGTACCAATGCTCTGGAGTACCACTACTGCGACCTAAGTAGAAGACAAGGGCGGTAGCCATCGAATCCCCTGCTTTGAGATTATTTTTGGTAGATTGTGTAGTAGGTTCGCTACCATCTACATAGATCTTGAGACCGGAAACATCTCTCGATCCATCATAGGTTATTACTATGTGATGCCAGGCATTATCTCGAGCTCCCGCATTGACACGCCGATGTAGCGCCCGGCCCCCGCCGCTAGCTTCCATCTTAACCTCGATATCTCCCTCCTCTTTCGTTTCAACCCAATAGCCTTCTTTTCCATCCCCTTGGGCAATTGCGAAATCACTCCCCATATCAGTTTTCTGCCAATAATGCAAAGTAAATGAGTCGTCATAATCGAAGCTGCAAAAAGTGCTGGACCACTCGACTCGTGATTCACCAGAGTCACCAAGGAAGCCATAGGCATAACCGATCTGACCGACTTCTAGATATGAAATGTTGACAGCATTCCCGTCATTATCATTATGTGTAGAGTCTTCAGCGCCTCCACTTGACTCATTCATATGCTGAACCACTATGAAATCACTATCCCAGACATCGTGAGAACTGTGACAGGAAGACTGGGTCGCACTTGGATTCCCATAGTAAAGATAGATGAAGTCGGTGGTGCTTCCAGCATCTATCTGGGGTACTTTGACCCAGATTAAGGCATCTTGGCCTGGATAGCCAATCTCTTCTGCTTCAAAGAAGAGTTCGGTAGAATCATCAGCATCCACGAAACGTAAATCCTTGGTATCATTTGTAGTGATGCTGTTATTTATGTGATCCCAGAAATCCGATTGTGTTGAGGTGAGATGAACGAGGACCGGGAAACTAGTCAGATTTTCACTAGAAGCCGAATTATCAAAAGTGAGTTTTGTTCGGTATTGCCAGCTTGAATCCCACCAGCCCCAAGCCAAAGTAACAAGAGAGAATAACAATCCAAGAACCACTAGTACAGAGAGTACCTTGGCCCAAATTGTGCCGACCTCTGTTTGCCGATGGGATTGTGCCCCCTGCTTTGCTGTTTCTTTTCCTGTTTCTAAAGAAACTTATCGATCTTATCTGTCCCTTGAGCCTTGAAAATATGCTATATCCTGCGCGTGAGGTTTTCTTGCTTGTTCTGTTGGACATATTTTCTTATTTTCGGTAGCTGATGAGCGAATTCACTTAATTCACCTGCACCTTTAGGCCCCTGGTATTTAACTCTAAATAGCACCGAGAGCGGTTTATAGGGAAAAAGCTAGTTAGACCCCCGATATCTAAGCGTACTCGATAGTTATTCCCATGCTCGTAGGGGAGCTTCTTTTCTCCCTGGGTGCTTTCGGAGTCCCCTCTGCCTCTCAAACAAGGTCCTTATATACCTGTGGCGCCTAGATTCGCCCGGCGTGCATCATTCCTCTTTGGCCGGAGCTCAAATATAAATTGCCGCACTGAATGTTAAGACTATCCCACTTTGGTGAAGCTCGTAGTCCAGCGTTTCTCCTTCCCACTGTTCAGGGCGCTCATAATGCTTGGTTATGATGAACTCCTCTATAGTGAGACTCCTGTACATAGCCTCCACATTGAGGGAGAATGTGTCAGACAGAAAATATTCACCTCCCACCAAGACATGGAATCCTACAGTATCCTCACCCTCTGCGTTCCAGTCATAAAATATCCAGTCAGGATGTCCACCATCATCTCCTCTCTTGAGTTTGGCTCTATTCCCAAGCATATTATGGTTGATTCATTGCAGGGAGAGATTAGCTGTTTATCAAAGCTAGCTCGGCAATTTGGAGTCAACGCGGCTCAGGTTTTAGGCTTTTTGGACAGTTTTCCAGCCGTGGAATGGTCTGTGGGGGGGTTCTTTGACTGCCCTTTGGAGGAGTTAGGGTGCTGATTGTGGGTTTGGTCGATGCAAGTGCTTAGTTATTTGACTTGAA
>CAYYHL010000357.1:0-2150 GCA_964471775.1 uncultured Clostridia bacterium | reverse complement strand
TGGAAGAAGCGTTGATACGGATAGGTGTATTACCATCATTCCGGCCAGTGTTGAACCTAAGTTTTGTACAAATACTGGAGAAAACATCAAAAAAATGAAACAAATATGCTACTTCTTCTATTCTACCCAAACGAGAAGGTAAGTTGAGCATGCGATCTTTTCTCAATAGCATGGATCAGCGCTTGCGCATACATGCTGGTTTCAGGGAAAAAGGTAACGGGCGTATTGCTCTCCAAAGACTCTACCCTAGCCGGGACCCGCATAGCGTGCTCAACAAATTCTCTGATTCCCATTCGGGCCAGAGGCGTGCCAGCGAAAATGTCACGCCGTGCCCAACTCATGAAATTATGAGCTATCAAGCCCAACAGTAAAACGAATTTAATCCCATAGAAGTTGCGGACCCTAAAATGCTTGAGGTTGAGAACATTCTTCCCTGTCTTGATAAAGGCTTCAACGGTCTGACGGTTATTGTAAAACCTCACCAGTCCAGGAGCATCTTTTACAGTCTCCGGCACAGTGGTGACCAGGTGGAAATATTTGGGAGCCCCAGAGTTGGGTGTCTTGGTTCGTCCCAGCACAGTACGGACTGGATACGGGCATCCCGGCAATGTGATAACGCCCAGTTCAGCTACGGTAATGATGGGGTTAAATCGAACCCATTGGTTCTCAGGCACTTCCCGAGCTAAACGAGAGGCGGTATGAGGAGAGTATCCTTTGAGGAGAAAATCGTACCCTGTCCCCGAAAGGAGTCCAATATTGTCAATGCTTCCAAACCCTGCATCTCCACGGATAAGCAGAGCTCTGGGAGGGTTCACTGAACGAAGGGCATCGAGGCAGTCGGCTATGCCACTGGAGTGGAGTGCCTCCTGTCGCAGGAGTTGTACTCGGGTATGGAGCTTCTGGGCCCTCTGGTGCAACAAGGCCCTCCGCTGAGACTTACGGGCACGCTGTGCCTCTTCATCACGGCGCGTGCTACGATTCTCGAGTTTCTCAGCCTCAGTGAGCAATTCTTGGATATGGGTTCTATACTTATGCAGGGGGTAGGGAGGAGAACCTACCCGTTTCTCGATGAGAAGAAGCAGATCAACCAACTCAGGAGCACAATGAGCGCTACCGGTATTGAACAGTCCACCGAATACCTCACCGAGTTCACCTCCGGTGTAGGCACAGGTCAATTTATATCCTTTTCCAGTCTCCTTCTGCATGAAACCAAAGCTCGCCCCTTCGTAGGTTCTACTGGTGGGGCTGACTGGCAGACCAGTCATATCCACGTCCACTACAAGCCACTCACCTGGCGGGTGTCGTCTGGCAAGGCTTTGCTCCTGAAAAAGACTTTGAAAGATCTCCTCCAGCTGAAGCAAGTTCTCTGGGGTGATCCGATGAAGGACTTCGTTGACCTGGGATTGATCTGCAAAGCTTCCCTGACACCAGGCTGTTGCTGCTAGTTTGTCGGGCACGAGACGATTGTTAACCGTTTTTATATCTGGGCACCCAGCGATCATGGAGACGAAGAGCTCTATGATCTTCTCAACTGGGGTATGGTAAACTGTTTTCATATTGATCCTAAGGTGCTTGTTAAACAAATCAATGAGCCCGATCTCCTGAGCATAGTGCCCGGTGGGAATGAGAAAGCCTGTGATGGAGAGGTCATCGAAATTGGCCAACCCATATCGTTGGATAATGCTGTCCATTGGCACACCTCCTTTGGAGAAATCTCAACATAGTGCCACTGTACAGCAGGACATTGATAACCCATAGAGAGAATGGGAGAGTTAAAGTACATTCGTGGAGAATTAGAATAGGTTAATCTAAGTTTCATTTTTTCGAGATTTTGCCCAATATTTGTACAAAAGCTACGTAGTATATATTAAAAACCGTATCAATCCCTTATAATCTCTCTCCATGCGACGTGGGAACACCTTGTCTTTTCAGGTCGCTCGACCAATGCGGTACGAGAATCGGAAAATGCTCGCCCGTCTGCACGCAAATCGTATGGCCGCCCTCTCCCGCTCCATGTATTTCATCATTGAGGGAGTCAGCCTCATCATAGGCGAGTGGTAATTAGGCGGGCATTCTTTAGCTTATTTCAGGGTCTGTAGCAGACGGTGAGGTTGTGCATTTGCCAGAATAGGGTATCGAAGGCGACGGAT
>CAYYHL010000356.1:0-2160 GCA_964471775.1 uncultured Clostridia bacterium | reverse complement strand
GAGTGGGCCAAAAGGTAAGGGAAGAGCTCAAAGTTATTCCCGAGAGCTACATTCCCCACAGGCTCGGAGGAGAGGTTCTGAGCCACCCTTTCATTCAAACCGTCGAAACCTTGGAGAAACAAGGTTCTTCTTGGAAGGTCAGGGCAAGGCAGGCAGTATCTTGAGCCTAATTCACAAACGCCATGAAGACCATAGCGATCTGTCCGATGCTCACAACTCTAGCCAGCCAGGAAAGGAGAAGTGTGAGAGACATCCCCGAAGGAACAAAGGGGGTGAACAGGCTCCCCAAGACCCCGAAATAGCATTACTCTTACGAGAGTTTGTGGCACGTAGGCATGGCATCTACCAGCATAGGGTGGGCCCGATGAAGAACGCAAGCTGAGCGTGCGAAAAATAGTTATCATTCCGTCTGCGAGAGGCTGGCGGAGACGTCCAGGGACATGACAGGGAAATCAAGTACATTTCACGTAAGATGCGCCTTGGGAGATAAAAACCCGGCTTGTTTGGTGTTATCCTGGACCTATCAATCTTGAAATATTTCCTCCTAGGATTTTGTTTCGATCCTCTTCTAAAACCTGCAACTCAGTAAAAGCCGCTCGAAGAAGATACACGTTCCTTTCTAGAACATCTAATCCTCCCTCAGAACCAAACATTATCCTATCTGGACCCACGTATTCTAGTGCTTTTTTTGAAATCTGGGTGAAAGTCATATCGAATGGATAATTAAGCATAAGATCTGCGTCTGAAGTATCAAAATAGATCTTCTTACTAGTCCTCGCTAGCATGAAAGCTTCCTTGAAGAATCCCGCACCAAGATGAGGAATAATTATGGAAAGATTAGGAAAATCTCTTACAACATCGTCCAGATATAGAGGATTGCAATGTTTATAACGGAGTATGCGGGCGGTAGTAGCTTGTGGGGGGAGAGCCCCCACGTGGATCATTAGAGGAATGCCTAGTTTTTCTGCTGTCTCGTACACAGGGTAGATGATTCTGTCGTCAGGATAAAAGTGTTGGCACACGGTATGCAGCTTAAGTCCTTTCAAACCCAATTCCTTTACAGCATTTTCTAGTTCTCTGGCTGCTTTTTCTCCTTCCAAGGGATCCACGCTAGCAAAGCCTATGAATCTATCGGGATGCTCACCTACAAGCTCTGATATATATTCATTAGTAATCTTGTACCCCTTTCCCAAAACTCTTTCCCAGTTCAAAGCAAGAAGAACCGATTTGTCAATTCCTAACTTGTCCATGCTGCTTAGAATACCCGAAGGGAAACGGTGTTGAAAACGGTGACGTTTCTGCAACCACTCTGGTAACATTCCCTTTCCGGTTACATGCACATGGCAGTCTATAACATTGTCTTTCTTCTCGTTTGTATGACTCGCGGATAATGCCATTTTTCCTCCTTATCAGTCGTTCGGCATACGCCTGTTCGAAAGCTCCTCCGATTTGGTCTTTGAGCACCCCAAAGTGATTTCTTTAGCATGATTTTGGATACGTACTCTCCTCTACGATTTGTTTTCGTCCTCTATCCATAAAGAAGAAAACGATTCTTACCATGCAGCCTGCTTACCCAGTCAGGCCAAGGTGATGCGAGGAGGCATAAGAAGACCCAGCATGGCTATTAGCCCAATTGCCATATGTTTCTTCTCACAAAGAATAACTGCGATACTACTAGGCCAGAGGAAAGTGCGGATCCTAATTATTCTTCAGAATTTTCTTTGTAGCAATATTCTCTCAACAATCCTTTGAGCTAATTGAGGACATCCGAAAGACCACGAATTGAATCCGACTTTCCCAGAGAAAGGACATGCTAACAAGGTCCAAGGTTAAGCCTCTAAGCATCCCACAAGGTTAGCGGCTCTTTATGCCTGCCTCTACACTGTCAAGCATGGCTTGAATATTGTCTCGCGGAGTATTCGGAGCTAGCCCTCCCCCGCTACTTAGAACAAACCCGCCATGAGGTGAGCCGATTTTCAAACACGCTTCACATGCCTTGAGCACCTGGGTAGGGTTTCCCCTTAGTAGAATATTAACGGGATCTACATTACCCATAAGGGCCACCTTTTGACCTATGGTGGACTTTGTCTTCTTAGGGTCCGCGTCACCGTAGTGAAAACAATCCATACCTATGTCGGGAACCAGGTCAAGAATATGGGT
>CAYYHL010000355.1:0-2177 GCA_964471775.1 uncultured Clostridia bacterium | reverse complement strand
TAGACGTTCGGGTAGGATCCAGCAATTCCTTGAAGGATAAGCGGCGCATTATCAAGAGTCTGACGACTAGAATAAGACGTAGCTTTAATGTTTCGATTTCGGAGATCGACTGCCAGGATCTGTGGCAGAGATCTCAGCTGGGGGTAGCGTTCCTGACCACAGAAGTGAGGTTTGCCCAGAGTGTGCTAAGCAGAATTGTGGATGCTGTAGAAAGACACAGAGATATTACTCTTATCGACTCAAAAATAGAGATAGTTTAGAGAAGATGGATGGACTACTGCTCGTAGACAAACCAAAGGGAATGACTTCTCATGATGTGGTGGACAGGGTGAGAAGAATTCTCAATACCAGGAAGGTGGGCCATACGGGAACCCTGGATCCATCAGCCACTGGACTGCTCTTGGTGTGTGCGGGGAAGGCCACCCGGCTTACTCCATTCCTGCAGGATCTCGATAAGGAATACAAGGGGGTGATGATCTTTGGAATTGCCACTTCCAGTCTGGACGAAGAGGGTGAGATCCTGGAGGAGAAAGACGCCTCAGCTCTGAGAAGAAGTGAAGTAGAGGATCTATTTGCCCTTTTTAGAGGGAAGATGGCTCAGACGCCTCCTGCCTTTTCGGCAGTTCACTGGAAGGGTGAGCGTCTGTATAAGCTAGCTCGAGAGGGACGCCAGGCTACTCCCTCCCCGCGACAGGTAGAAATTTACGAGTTAGCCCTCTTGGATTTTACTCCGGCCCGCCACCCTCAGGCAACATTCAAAACTCACTGTTCAAAAGGGACTTATGTGAGGAGCCTCTGCGCTGATGTGGGAAAAGATTGTGGATACGGAGCCTATCAAGCTTCTCTTCAGCGAACTCGCATTGGCCCGTTTTCCTTGGACAAGGCACAAACACTTCAGGATTTAGAAAAAACTGTGGCAGAGAAGGGAGCCGACAGCGTCCTTATGGCTTTGAAGGATGTCTTGCCGCACCTTCCTTTGGTCAAGGTAAAGAAAGAGGCTGAGAGGGTGGTTGGCTGGGGCAGACCTCTTTATATTACGCATCTGGCCTCATTACCGCCGGACCTGGACAAGGGGGATAGGGTTCGTCTATGTGCTGTAGACGGAAGACTTCTTGCTGTGGCCGTGAGCCTTCAAAGGGCGTCTCATTTTTCCAAAGATGAAGTGGGGTTTAAGTATTTGAGAGTATTGGTTTAAGATGGAAGTCAAACAGGGCTTTCCTCGTAAGATAGGATATGGAAAGGTTGTTCTGACAGTGGGTTTCTACGATGGAATCCACAGAGGACACCAGAAAATTATCAAGGAGGTTGTCCAGGAAGCCAAGAGACGGGGAATGAGGAGCTGCTTGGTTACTTTCCGCCCCCATCCTTCTGAGTTCTTCCGTGGCCGGGTCCTGTCTCTACTCACCACCTGGGAGGAAAAAAAAGAAATTTTGAAAGGGCTCGGTCTGGATCTGGTGGTGGTGCTTCGATTCACGGCACGTCTCGCCTCTCTTTCTCCCGAGGCCTTTCTTGAAAAACTCCATAGGAGTCTGGGGCTCGATGAGCTTATTGTGGGAAAGGACTTTGTTTTTGGGCACGAGCGGCAAGGAAACATACAGTGGCTGCAGGACAATCAGAATAGATTTGGATTTAGACTCCGCCTAGTTCCTCTTTTGAAAGTAGAAGGAGAGAAACTATCGAGTTCTCTGGTCCGTCAATGGATCGAGAGAGGAGAAATAGAGAAAGCTACCCAGGGCCTGGGGCGATATCCCACCATCATAGGAAAGGTGATAGGAGGAAAGAAAAGGGGCCGTCTTCTGGGTTATCCTACGGCAAACCTGGTACCTGATCCCGATAAGCTTTTACCTCCTTCAGGGGTGTATGCGGGAAGAGTCAATCTCAAAGGGAGATTCTACAAAGGAATGATAAATGTGGGGGCTAAACCCACCTTCGAGGATTCCTCCTTTGGAGTGGAGGTTCATATTCTTAAGTTTCGCGGACATATTTATGGACATACAATCAAGATAGAGGTGGCCAGCAGGATCCGGTCAGTTGCGGAGTTCACTTCCCCAAGCGAGCTCTCAAGAAGGCTAGAGGCGGATAGAGTGAGAGTGGAGAGAATATTCGACGGCATGAAGCCTTCTCGGGAAAATCATCATGTCTCAGACTTTGAGAACTAGAACTTTTGGTCAAAGGAT
>CAYYHL010000354.1:0-2198 GCA_964471775.1 uncultured Clostridia bacterium | reverse complement strand
GAATAAAAGTAACAGGAGGGAATAAGAATGGCTAAGCAAATACTATTTAGAGCCGACGCCAGACAGGCTCTAGTGAGGGGTGTGGATCAGCTGGCTGACGCTGTCACCATCACCTTGGGTCCTAAAGGGCAAAACGTGGCTCTGGCCAAAAGTTTTGGTTCTCCCACGGTGACTGACGACGGGGTGACAGTAGCCAAGGACATTGAACTTAAGGATGCCAATGAGAATGTAGGTGCGCAGCTAGTCAAGGAGGTAGCTGAAAAAACCAAAGATGTAGCCGGGGACGGAACGACTACAGCTACTCTTCTCACTCAATACATAATTCATCAAGGATTGAAACATGTCATGGCGGGAGTCAATCCCACTCATCTGAGAAAAGGAATAGAAAAAGCGGTAAATGCAACAGTAGCTGAGGTCAAAAGAATGAGTAAAGTGGTGAAGGACAAAACGGCCATCGGCCAGGTAGCCACAGTAGCCGCTTCCAACGATCCCACCGTAGGTGACCTCATTGCTGATGCTATGGACAAGGTAGGAGAGGATGGAGTCATCACTATTGAAGAGGGCAAAACAGCTACCACCAACCTGGAAATTGTGGAAGGTATGCAGTTCGATAGAGGGTATCTGTCCCCTTATTTTATTACCAATCCCGATAAGATGGAAGTGGCGATGGAGGATGTCTACATTCTCCTACATGACAAGAAGATCAGCAATATGAAGGATCTCCTTCCTCTTCTGGAGAAAGTGGCTAATACAGGTAAAGCCTTCCTCCTTATTTGTGAGGATGTGGAGGGCGAAGCCTTGGCTACCCTGGTGGTCAACAAGATCCGCGGAACTCTGAAGTGCGCCGCCGTCAAAGCTCCCGGCTTTGGAGATCGAAGGAAAGCTATGCTGGAGGATATTGGTGTCCTTACCGGAGGCCAGGTGGTGGCCGAAGATCTCGGCTTGAAACTGGAGAGTGTTGATGTTTCTATGCTGGGAAGAGCCAAGCGAATAAAGATCGACAATGAGAATACCACCATTATTGAGGGTCAGGGTGAGCGGAAAAAGATCGAAGATAGGATAGCTCAGATCAAACTTCAGAAAGATGATACAGATTCTGACTACGACCGAGAGAAGCTTGAGGAAAGATTGGCTAAGCTGGCTGGTGGAGTAGCGGTGATTAATGTGGGTGCCGCCACAGAAGCAGAGATGAAGACCAACAAAGCCAGAATTGAAGATGCTGTAGCTGCCACCAGAGCTGCTGTGGAAGAGGGAATAGTACCTGGGGGAGGGGTAACTCTTATCAGGGCTGTTGCCGCTGTAGATAAGGTGAAGGCGGATAATCCTGATGAGCAAATTGGAATAAGAATTATTCGGGATTCCCTCAGAGAGCCGCTTCGTAAGATTGCGGAAAATGCTGGTCTAGAAGGAGGGGTGGTGGCGGAAGAAGTCATGAAGAGACAGGGTTCGGTCGGGTACAATGCAGAGACTGGGAAGTACGAAGATCTAGCACAGGCTGGGGTCATCGATCCTGCCAAAGTGGTTCGAAGCACCATCCAGAATGCAGCTAGTGTTGCTACCCTTATTCTGACTACTGATGCTGTGGTTACTGATTTACCGGAAGAGAAAGAAAAAGGACCTGGAATGCCTCCTGGAGGAGGATACCCGCCACCTCAGTACTAAGCCGACACAGGTAAATAGTGAACTTTGAGGGCAGAAGGATTCTCCTTCTGCCCTCTTTTATTCTTGGCTTACCTCATTATCTGTGGCCTATGCCGATGTGTGCAGGCCTCCTAGAGTGATCTTGAGGGCTCGCTATTTACTCTTATTCCGCGTCCTCTTTTTCCCCTTTCTACACTTGGCCGGCGGATCTACTACCGCCCGATCCGGTAGCGGTTTTCCCTGAGCTAGGATGTCTGAGCGAGGATACTAATTATTTGCGTAACCAAGCTCAGGTCTCGCTTGCTTAATCTCTGGCTCAGCCTCAATAGATCCTGCCTCTCTTTATCCTGAATCAAGTTCTTTATCTCGCTGGGCAAAAGATTGAGCGAACGCAAGAACTTATGATCCTCAAAGAAGTACCCCAGGGGTACCGAGAAAGCTTTTCCTATCTTCTCCAGCATTTTAAGGGAGGGATATTGCTCTCCCCTTTCTATTTTCCCTATATAGGTGTAATCTACTTTGCCCGGCACTTTTTGGGCAAACTCCTTCTGGGTCAA
>CAYYHL010000353.1:0-2204 GCA_964471775.1 uncultured Clostridia bacterium | reverse complement strand
GGGTAGAAAAGCCATTTCTGCGGGTATGGTAGTAGATGCTACGGGTGACGGCGATATCATTCATTTCGCGGGGGTTCCTTACCAAAAAAGTCGGTTGCCCATTTCAGTTGCCTGGAATTACGGAGGAGCTGACCTTAATTTTTATCGCAAAGAGCAAAGAAAGTTCGCAGACATTTTTCAAAAGATGGTCAAAAATCTAGGTAGTAGTGTTAGAGTCGAACCTCTTTATCTTTTGCCCACTTATGGCAGCTTATGGTGTGATGGCACACGTTTTTATGGTAAGGATCCTTTAAATGTTAAAGATTTGACCCATGTGGATTGCGAAGGCCGCAAGAGAGCAATCAAGCTTCTTTTTTTGTTGAAAAAAAATATGAAGGGTTTTGAAAATGCGTTTCTCTTTCAAACCAGTACAATAACTGGCGTGAGAACTGCTCGACAACTTCAGGGAAGATATGTGTTGACGATGAAGGATATTAATAATTCCTACCATTTCGACGATTCGGTGGGATCAGTAGAAACCGTATGGCCTATATGGGAGGTATGGGACAAGCCATCCCGATATTGGAGCTTTGAGCTACCTTATAGAGTTCTTCTGCCCAAGAAAACAATAAATATGCTTGCGTGCGGGAGATGTATCTCTGTGGCTCCAAGTACAGGTGAGTTCGGGGGAAGTTTAGAGCAAATTCGGTGCATCCCACACTGTATAACAACAGGGCAGGCAGCAGGATGCGCAGCAGGACTGTGCGTGAACAACCGTGTATTACCGAACGAACTGCCTGTGAATAATCTCCAAAACGAGTTGGAAAGACAAGGAGTAAGAATACGGTGCTAGTTTTCTCTTTCAGAGTAGCAGTACCACAACTCTAGAGGTAACACGAGAGCTTGATGTTCAGTATGTCCTACCAGATGAGAATATTAAAAAGCTATTGCACTTTACAGATTTTGCTGGACTAACTCAAAGTAGTTAGAGAAAAAGTGTCTACGTAGAAAAGATCAGCAAGCCAGTCCATATGATTTTCCAAGAAAATAGTTAATGTCTTGGTAACTACTTGATCAACCAAATTTGACAAGGACGGATGGACTACTTCCGGATTGGACACTCCTTAGCATGTCAAAATTATCGATAAATGCTTCTCATATAGTGCGACAATGGCTTCTTACCCGTGTCAGTTATGAGAAACGCTTCCTCATAGCGAACCCCCGGCGCTATGGGGTGCCCAATTATACTCACATCGATAGCTACTACCATATTGGGCCTCACTGTTATCTCACTTGTTGGACGAAAAAAAGGACGTTCATATTCCCAAAGACCCACTGAATGACAACTACCATAAAGGTGATATTTACCTAATCCCTTGCTTTTCAAGTAGTTGCGAGGTTTGAGATCGAAATCTTTGCCCTTGATGCCAGGTTTCAAACTATCAATAGCCATACTATAAGCGTCTAAAACTACCTTTAGGATATTTCGTTGTTCAGGAGTACCTCCGCTTTCCACAATCAAAGGTCGTGCCACAGGACAGGCATAACCGTTGTATCGCGGACTTAGTCCCACCAATACAAAATCACCTTTTTCAAGAACTTTGTCGGTGGCTCGGCCCATCACTGTTTTAGCTCGAGAACCTGAAGCTAGAACTTGACCAAGACCCTTCATACGTCTTCAGCTAATTTTTATCCTTCTTCCTTTCTTGATGAGTCCGGTATCTCTACAGAGTATAAGTTTCCCCTTTCGATAAAAGAAACCAGACACCAGCGTCGCCTTCTGTCCCATAGTAAGACATTGACTACTTTTCTCTAAACTAAAATCCTTATTTTATCTATATTCTAGATTATAGATTGACGACATTTTGTCGTCTTTTTTATTTAATGTTGACAAACCTTAGATAGGCTTAGCACGTATTTTTAAATAATCTATCCTTGACCTGCCCCCCAAAAACCGGTCCAGTTATTAAGTTAGAGTAAGGATCAAAGAAAGGGGGGAAAGAATGGCTAGAAGAAGCTACAGACCTGAACAAATTATCAAGAAGCTGAGGGAAGCAGAAGTTATCCTCAGTCAGGGATCCACTGTGGGTGAAGTTGCTGGAAGATAGGGGTAACTGAGCAGACTTATTACCGTTGGCGCAGAGAATATGGTGGGATGAGGATTGAGCAAGTTAAGCGACTTAAGGAACTTGAGAAGGAGAATACCCGCCTTAAGAGACTAGTTG
>CAYYHL010000352.1:0-2206 GCA_964471775.1 uncultured Clostridia bacterium | reverse complement strand
CACTTTTCCATCCTGCTTTTGCGCGCGCCAAAGGATGGGGCGCATCACCGCTTAAGACTTACGCGAGCTCGAATCATTAGTGTGATGTCGGAAGCCAATGCAGCCACCCCGATTTCTTGAAAGCGTATTAGGAAAGAGGGGCAACGCCATGAAGAATATGAGAGAGGTTTCCACCATGGCCGCCATTTAAATGGTCCTGACGTTATGTCGGTTCCTACTTGACCATACTCGTTAATCATGATCTGTGACACTACTAAGATAACCGTACCTGTGATGAGGAGCACAACCACAACCTTCTGTTCATCTGTTAACCTCATCTCACCCTCTCGTCCTCTTCACCATTGAATGGGACGCATCACCGCTTAAAAGTTACGAGTGCGCACCTATCGATCTTCTTTCATCATTCGCCAACCTATGACTATGAAGATTATTCCCCCCACCAATAGAATGGCTAGTATGGATATGTTGCCAAGTCTCCAAAAATACATAGACATGTATAACCAAAGTCCGATGAACGATACCCATATACCAAACCCAACAAGGATTAAGCCCACCCAATAGGCCATCGTCTTCATTGATCCTCACCCTTTTTCCTCTTAGCTTCCTTCCTGTACGCTCTGACATATCTTACTAGATACTGCAACAAAATGGTCGTTACTACCCCAGCGGCATAGATCAATACCGGCCAAATTATTGTGACCGGGTATGAAACGATAGCCTCCTCCTCTATATCACTCCCTCCGCTGGTTCTTCTTTTCTTCTCGCCTCTTATGGAGACTGACCCCTATGAGATGAGCAATAGCAAAACCTATTGGATATACAATTAGATACACCCAAGTAACTTTCACTTGTATTAGATACAAAATAATGGTGACCCCTAATCCGCCAAGAATCCCACTGATTATTGCATTTCTGTATTCTTTCTGCATCTATCTCACTCCCTCCGCTGGTCCTTGTCTTCGATATAACAGATACATGATGAGAATTAGCTCTATTAGTTCAAGAGACACGATTAAGGATAACATGAAAGGCAACATCTGTTCGATTGTATTCTGCCAGTAGAATGCCTCGAAAAATGTTATCGCAGCAGAACACACTACGGCTGTAAGGGCCATGGTGATTATTCCGAGGAGAAATGCTTCCACTAAAATGTCACTCAATTTGATTCTGCTTTCAGTAGTCGCACGCGCGCAGAATACTCGTAAAATCATATCAAGAGTCACTCGAAGTCACCTCATGCGCGCTAAAACATAGATTATACCCAGTATGAGGCCAACTGCCAGGGTTATCAATGCCATAGGTCTGGTCCTGTATTTTCCCCCAGTGGCAAAATCTAGTATGAATAATATTATGGTGAAGATTGTCACAAAGAGGCTGGCAACGTCTTGAGGAAGGACTCCAGACCACTTCAGATCGCCATAGACGTGCATCGGCCAGAGGGGAACTGTCAGTAGAGCTGAGACCAGCGGGCTGAACGTGACCTCCTTTCCGATGTATCGAATATATGTCTGGGCGGTTATCCAATATGCAATTCCACCGGTAATGTAGGCCGTGATCCCAATCTTCACAGCTTTTCCGAAGTTTTTGAGAAAGGCCATTGAACCTATACCTCTCCGCTTCGTTTTTCACGTCTCCTTTCCGGTTGTTGGCACTTTACTCCCCCGTCCAGGGGCAAGGCAGACCCCGCCTCCACGACTAGCGCATCGTGGCTTGAAAAAAAACGAGAGAGAGACACGAATCACTTGCCCTTCTTAGGAGTGTTACCACGACCCTTTCCTGAAGGTTTGCCCGTGCCACTGGGATAGTTTGGATTACCTCTACCTTTACCTCCACCCTTTCCCTTACCTCCACCTTTACCTTTTCCCATTTTATCATCTCCTTCTTTGCCCGTTTTCGCCCTCCGCCTCTCCCGCCCCCCTCCCCGAGGAGGCCCCGATAAAGGTGGTTAGCCCAAACTCGGGGTAGGTTACGTTTCCTCAGGAAGGGTGTAGGCTCGGGGGCGTGGGGCGTGCCACGGTTCCGGGCACCGGTTGACAAGAGGGTTATCACCTCGAGCTACTGTGGAGGATTTAGTTTTATTTAAAATATATAACCTTATTGTGAGTCTCGTTCAGGAACATCGTTTCTTGGTCCAGAAAGGTGAAAACACGAGGCCGGGACTTTGGTGTGGGGCGGAGGGGTCCGAGATCTTGAGAACGGTAGCTCG
>CAYYHL010000351.1:0-2207 GCA_964471775.1 uncultured Clostridia bacterium | reverse complement strand
TTTGCTCTTTGCTGCTTCTGTCGGGTATGCTTCTCTTGCCAGGATGAAGGACGGCTTCAGCTATGGCCGCAATTGAGACACTCTGGCCTGCAGTTAGGTTCACCCAGCGAGCGATTTCAGCTATATGGTGTTCATCCCATATGTTCATGTCGCGTAAAATCGTGGCTGTTTCCTCCTGTTTCATCTTGTCTTTTATCGTGGCCAAACCAAATCCTTGAGTTGGTGTTAGGAAACCTTGCCTGACCTGTAACATTAATGTTACAGAGAGGTCAGTACCTAAGCTCTCATATCTGCTGACAGTCATCGGGCTGATGCCAAGCTCTTTGGCTAGCTTCCTCTGTGATAGCCCAAATTCCCCCCTGTATTCCTTCCAAGCCCGACCTTGGTCTACAGCGTTGAGCTTTTCATGGTGGTAGTTCTCCTTGAACTGCATCAGCCTCGCTTCCCTCTCATCGACATCCTTAATCACACACTCAATCTGGTCTATCCCTGCCAATTGAGCTGCCCTCCAGCGCCTCTCGCCAGTTATCAGCATGGACCTGCCATTTTCAGTTGGCTTCACTATTGGTGGCTGCACTGGCCCTGAGCCATTAAAGCTTTCTGCCAGCATCTTGAGCCTTTCCTCATTAGAACTCTTCCTCGGCTGCCCTGGGTCTGGGATTATTTGGTTTACCTTTATCAGCATTTTCCTACCTCCTTATCCCCTTTAATGATTTCCTCTTCCAAATCGGACAATTCCATCAGCTCCCCTAAAGTGACAAAGCGCCCGCTGAGCCCCCTTTCTTTCCTCAAGCGTTTTAGCCTCCCGGGCATATCTCTCTCCGAGCAGTCACCGCATATGCGGTTAACCCACTTGAACCGCTTCGTCTCTGCAGCGACCTCCTCCATGAAACGCTCTCCCTCTCTTATCTCCCGGCCGCAATAAGCGCATCTGGTATCATTTAGGATTACTTTCTTGCTGCTCCCTTTCATCATCTCGACCCCATTTCGTATGAAATGTAGAGTAAATTGTAGAGTTAATATATTGTTTACTCTACATTTCTCCTTAATATGTGTAATCTCTACACTTTCCTCTACAGTTTTGACACAGCCGCCTTTTGGCATTTTCCCACTACATGTCTGGTATCTTTGCTCTACACTCTCCATCTATATCCCCCAGGAAGTCATTCTCTAAGCCCAATCTATCGGCGATGCTCTTAATCCTGTCCTTATCGGGGAACAAGTTAGTTATGCCCCCCGAAATCCTGACCTCCATTCCGAGACCACGTAGATTTGCTGCCACCTCCTTATTGCTCATATCTAAATCGTATTCTCGTCGAACCACTTCGGAAATTTTGCTTATTGGCACTGATTTATAGTCGCCATTTGGCTTTCGCTCCAGCTTGGCGATAACCGCACCAAAGACCGCTATTTCTGGCTCGTAAGTCCTCCCATCTTGAAGCCTCGCACTATCCTCACGCATTCGCTCTATAGCCCATAGTATCCATTCAACATCCCCTATAGCTGTTGCTATTTGTAGCATCATTTCCCAATTACTCCAAACCCTGCCTTCAATACCTTCTGGCCTGCTGTCAAGGCTGGGTGGCTTAAGTTGCCTAATCTTTGACATCTTGCCCACATTGTGGCTGATGACTTTCTCTGCCTCTGGAAAGCTGGCATCCTTTATTCGATGCGTGTAAATCTCTATCCCCCTATTGGCGTTTGCGCTATCAAATAGGTGCCTTCTCCGATGCAGCACATAGGGCGTGAAAGTGTCGATTGGCTTATCTCGCCAATACACGCCCACAGCACCTGGATATTGAATTTTTATCCCGCCTTTGGAGGTGATGCGGTCGTAGCTACTAAAGACGAACTCTTCGAGCTTCTCCGAGTGTAAACACCTATCCATTTCCTCAATAACGATGGTCTTCTTCCCCTCACTCAGAGCTTGGATTATCCTATCTCTTACCCAAGGAAATGTCAGGCCCTTGGCGTTAATTATCGCTGCCTCACAACAGTAGCGGGCCAATATGGCCGCGATTTGGCTCTTCCCAGTTCCGGTGGGACCGATGATGTCAAGCGGTGATGAAACACGCTTTTCCTCTTGCTTAAACGTAGCAGCAGCGTAGTAGCCACCGAGCTTAGCCCAGTTACGCTCTAACCCCGATACGCGGCATACATCATCAGCGCAGGTTTCAATACTCCCCTTCACTTCTTCGACTTCTGCA
>CAYYHL010000350.1:0-2207 GCA_964471775.1 uncultured Clostridia bacterium | reverse complement strand
CATCTGGCCTTCTTTCTTCTTAAACTCCTCGTAAATCATGTCTTTTTCTACCTCAACAATCTGCTGCATCATAACATATTTACCCGTGCTAGCAGCAATTCTTGAGAACTGGACAGGGTCGATCTCAACTTCCACCTGATCGCCCAAGGAAAGCTTTTTGTCTATTCTCCTTGCTTCTTCCAAAGAGATCTCCCTTGAAGGGTTCTCTATCTTCTTTACAATCTCTTTGGTTACCATTACCTGAACTCTTGCCTGGGCCTCGTCCACAACAACCCTCAGATCAACGGCAGGCTGATTGTATTTTTTCTTATAAGCAGAGCTCAAAGCCTCCTTTACACTCTCCAGCAGAGTATCCAGAGAGAGTCCCCTTTCTCTGCCTATTCTGTCCAGTAGAAAGAAAAATTCACTATCTTGCATCTTCAATCAGCTCCCTCAGGCCTTGAGAGACTTTGTTCCTGGTCACCTTCTCAATTGTTCCCTCCCGCCTGGACTTTATCTCTATCTTCCCCTCCTCGAGGAAGGTATCTCCTACGATTACTTTGAAGGGAATACCAATAAGATCAGCATCGTTAAACTTTACTCCAGCACTCATGTTCCGATCGTCCCACAGTACCTGGGCTCCCGCCTCTTTGAGCTGATAATAAAGCTCCCTGGACGGGACAAAGGTTCTCTCAGTTGTAGGTATAATGACAGCGTGAAACGGGGCAATTTCCTTTGGCCAAATTATGCCAGCTTCGTCATGGTTATGTTCGATAACTGCCGCGGGAAGCCTGCTAACTCCGATTCCATAGCAACCCGTGACAAAGTACCTCTGCTTGCCCACCTCGTCCAAGAAAGTTACATCCAAGCTCCGAGAGTAGCTTTCACCAAGATAGAAAAGGTGACCCACTTCAATTCCTCGCCGGAAGCTAAGAGCATGACCGCAGTTAGCACAACCGTCCCCCATAATTGCATAACCGATGTCGCCTACTTTTGTAGCCTGGAAATCCCTGTCAGGATTGACATTCACAAGATGAGTGTCCTTCTTGTTCGCTCCCGCTACAAAATTTCTGCCTCGCATCACTGCCCCATCGGCTATGACCTGATATCCATCAAGACCCACTGGTCCTGCAAATCCCACTTCTACTCCGACCTTCTCTTTCACCAGATCACGAGAGGCAAGCTGGAGTGTCTTGACTTTCACAACAGATTTTAGCTTCGATTCATTAATTGGACGATTACCTCGAATCAAGGCCATTATTAGGCCCTTCTCCGTCTCATAAAACAGCGATTTCAAGACATCTCCCGGATGCGATCCCAAAAACCGGCGTACCTCTTCAATACTTCGAGCACCCGGGGTCGGAACCTGTCGCATCTCTTTGACGGAATTATTTTCCTCCTTTTCTATCTTGAACACCGCTTTTTCCAGGTTGGCTGCATAACCGCAAGTGCTGCACTCCACCAGTTTATCTTCCCCGGATGGGGATATGGCGATAAACTCCTCGGATCTCTTGCCTCCTATGGGACCAGTATCTGCTTCAACTACCTTACAATCAAGACCGCACCGGGAAAAGATCCTCCCGTAGGCCCCTCTCATCTGTTGGTAGTTGTTATTTTCCTCCTCCTCACTTCGGCAAAAACTATATGCATCTTTCATCAAGAATTCTCGGGTTCGGATCACTCCACCCCGGGATCTCAGCTCATCCCTGAACTTCGTTTGAATTTGATAGAGCGTAACCGGAAGTCTCTTGTAAGAGTTTATTTCTGCTCCCACCAGCTGGGTGACTACCTCCTCATGGGTTGGTCCTATCACAAATTCCCCTCTCTTTCGGTCCCGAAATCTAAGAAGCTCCTCCCCGTAGCTTTCCCATCTTCCACTTCTTTTCCACAGAGACGCCGGCTGAACAGAGGGAAGAAGTACCTGCTGGGCTCCGATTCCGTCCATCTCCTCCTCTATTATGGTGCTGATTTTGGCCAGGACTCTATATCCCAAGGGAAGATAAGAGTAGATACCTGCAGCAAGTTGTCTCACCAGACCGGCCCTCAGCATGAGCTTATGGGATACGCTCTCCCCTTCCCTGGGGGTCTGTTTCGACGTAGACATGAAATATTGAGAGAGTCTCACCTTACCCTTCCCTCACCTTCTACCTAATAAACTCTAAGGGTGAAAGACCGAAATCTTCCACCCTGTATACTATAGCCCATGGATAAATAATGTCAAGAACACG
>CAYYHL010000349.1:0-2210 GCA_964471775.1 uncultured Clostridia bacterium | reverse complement strand
TGCTACCAACCCCGGGCCACTTGCCAGGTTCGCTGTCCATGCTGGTGAGACGTGATGGTGCCCCATCTCTGCTCCTCATCGGCGATCTGACTTACGGACCAGAGTTGCTAGAGCGTCGCCAACTCCCCGGTACAGGCAACAAGAAGGAGCTTCGAGCCTCGTTCGCAAAGGTGCTCGCACTGAAGGAGAGAATGCCGGACCTGATCATCCTGGCCGGCCACGATCCGGAAGCCGCCAAGGCGCTCCGCGAAGCCACTCCCAAGTGACCTGCCCCCATCAATTGTAGCGCTTTCCAAGGTGGCGTCACGACACAGTCACTCTGAAGAACAATCCACGGCAAAATTTCAGCACCTGTCAACCTGGGTCTGGAGGACTCCCCACAACATTCTATTTGACGAAAGAGATCCACCAGCCACCTTTCGCCCAGACTCCCCTTGGCCAGGTCGCTCCAGTGCAATTGGGGCAAAACCGGTCAAAGCCGCTTATGTCGTACTGTTGGACTACCGTTTCAGCATATGCAGGTTCGCTCAAGAACCCTACAGCTCAAGTTTGACAAATTACGAGAGAGTACGCACAATGCTTGAGAAAAGGAGGGCAAGAATGAATTCAGAGAGCCGCATCCCAAGACTCTTAGGAGCAGTGTTTCTTCTTGTTGCAGTTGCCAGTTTATCTAGTTCTCTACTGTTTGATGCAACAGTTGGATCCGGCAGCATATCCGATAGCCTGGTTAATATTTCAAATAAACCTTTGCAGATGCAGATGAGCATTCTGGTCGAAATGATTACAAGCCTGGGAATAGTCGCCCTGGGAGTTCTCCTCTTTGTAGTCCTGCAAAAACAGAACAAGACCATAGCTCTTGTGGCCCTTGGATGGTATATGGCAGAAGCAATAATTCTTGCGGTCAGCAAGATAAACGCTTTCTCACTGCTATCCTTAAGTCAGGAATATGTGAAGGCTGGATCCCCAGATTCCTCCTATTTTCAGACTCTGGGTAGTCTATTCTATGGCGCTGACAGATCCGGATATACTATACATATGTTGTTTTTTAGCTTAGGCGCAATACTGTTTTACTACCTATTCTACAAATCAAGATACATTCCCCGCCTTTTATCTGCCTGGGGCCTTGTAGCAGCCTCTCTGGCACTTATAGCAACCTTATTGGCATTCTTTGATATTGACCTTTTTCTTATGGCCGTTCCAAACCTGCCGTTTGAGATAACGGTCGGCATATGGCTTATGGTCAAAGGCATCAATTACAGTAAGGCGTAGCTAGACAATGCCGCTTCTGTTATGGCATTGTGATCATATCTTTCTGTTATCAGATAGCAACAAAACATTATATTTAGGAGAAAAAAATGAGATGACCGGCCCCCATTAATTGTACCGCTTCTTGAGTTAGAGTCACGGGTATGAGTGCCTCAGGAGCAGGAGGTCGGTAGTTCAAGGCACTGTGCGGCCTTATCTGGTTATATTCTCTGCGCCATTCTTCAACGAGTGTCTTCGTTTCGGGGAGTGTGGTGAAAACCTCCGGGGACGGACGATGTTAGAACTTTTTTCGAGGATGCAGAGGAGGAAATCCAGATTCCAGCCTATAGCATTCCGCCTTGATGGCGATCCATCCATCGGCTAATTCCCTCGCTGCCTGAGGAGTTCCTCACCTACCAATAGATCCGGATAGATTACGGTCCTTTGTTGTCACCCGGGTAATTCTGAGGCTATCCTACCCGTGACTCCAACCTAGAAAGTGGTACAATTAATAGGGGTAGGTCATTCTTTTGGTTTCTAGCAAGAATACAATATCAATAAGTAGTTCTGCAAGGAAACGGTGAGTGAGATGGAAGACGCGGACTTTGCACGAAGGAAAAGTTGAAAGTAAGGAATGACCCTCGACAGTTGATAGCACTGGATAAAAAGGCTACGGTGCCACGCACCTTCGCCCAAATTGCCTTTGGCAACTTCTTTTATCTGCAAAACGTTAGGCGGAACGCAAAAGGACAAATAAGAAAGAAGGAGTAGAAAATGTCCGAACATGCAACTCCCCCAAAGCCAGGAAAGGCGTCTCATGCAAATGAAGGCCCCGTCAAGTCTGTTTCCGTCATCAGCACGGGCACCGGAGAAGGACATTGGGAACACGTCTACGGAACTCGTAAGCCTGCCCTCTGGTGGATTTTCTTCGGGCGACGGTGGGTGACTCTTCCACTCAACGTCTA
>CAYYHL010000348.1:0-2210 GCA_964471775.1 uncultured Clostridia bacterium | reverse complement strand
ACTGCGGTATAACACACTTATACCCTTTCAGATGCAAACAAGTTGTTTCAGAACCGACGTCCCCGCCACCCTGAGTTGTCCAATTTCAAGGGCTGACCCCTCCGCCATTTTCTAACGGAGAAGAGGTGATGAGCAGGCAAGCGTAAATGGATCCTGGACTATACCTGCCACGCACAGAAGAGCATCGCGGTCAAATCGTAATCATCTCCTCGTTGTTCGACCCAGTTCCTATCCCCATCATAGTATTCGTTATTGTATTCTCGTCTCTCCTCATGAGGGAGGTCAACAAAATACTGAACTACTTTCTCATCGGGGAATTCTTGTATTTCGTGAGTTATTGTGGGCTGGAAGGGATTACCAGGACGATGGGATTTTATCCTTTGCTCCAGTTCCTTTTTGAGCTCCTCTATGGAATTATTCATGACACAGCTCCATTCTAGTTAACTTGATCTTTACCTTCTTTTCGGAAATGAAAACCTAAGCACGACATCATGGTGTTTTGGATCAAGCTTGCTGTATCGTAACAGCTTCTTTTTGCCCGCCCTATCAGATTTTGCGGCTTCAAGGCATTTCTGTGCATTCTTCAGCATTGCGGGGGCATCAGCAGGTAAATCCTCAAGGAAATAGGGCCAAAAGCTTTGCAGTGTGATTTCCCAGTATCCTTCGTCCGTACAGACTATATTGACCAGACTTCCCTTTTTTGGATATTCCATGATTGCATTCGTTTTAATCTCCCAAAATCCGAACGTTTCAACATGATGAGGATTCTTGTGGTACGCTACCAAATGCTCGTGTGAATGCCCACAAAAGTAGGCTACGACATTATATCTAGGGTTATGAAATAACTCGGTAACTTTTTTGTAGCTGTCGTCAAAGAAGTTCTTTCCATTCAGAGCATGGTGACCAAATGCCAATACCATCCAATTGCCTTTAGCTGCATATTCCTCCAAAACACCTCGTAGCCAATTGATCTGTTCAAGCCGTCTGCTTTCATCTGGTGCTCCTACAACCTCTTTGTGCCGGTATACAGTACCTTTGGCAAACCTGAAGTCTTTGGTCGACGTATCGAGTACCACGACTAGTATACCTGGATCATCTTCCTTCGGTTCGAGGGCTTCGAAATAATAGTACCCTGGACAATGTTTACAGGCCTTGTTCAACCGTTTTCTCAACTTACCCTGCTCCAGGAATGTGCTGCCTTTTCTATCGAAACCGTTATATACGCTTCTTGTTAAACGGGTCGTATCATCGTCCGGCGCGTTATCTGGGGAGAAATACACCTGCTTGTCAACTGCAAAGCCTTTACCATGCATATTGATGAAGTTATATCTTGAGCCCACTGTCTGAAAACCCATAGTAGGATCTATTACACCTACGTCCTTTGAGGAAAGATTACCATACACCTCATAGTCATGATTACCAAGGGCGTTGTACCAGGGGATTCTGAGTTTATTTGTTATGTAAATGAATTCATAAAGCTCGCTAACAACACCCATATGTAGAGCATCCCCAGTATGAATCATAAATGAAGGCCTTTCAGCTGCGGATAGGCGGTTCTGGAACTGTCTCATGATGCCGATTTGAGTAAGATAGTAGGAGTAATCATAGAAGACCAGATCTGGCTCATGGTCAAATCCATCTGAAATATAGTCTAGTAAATCGGTCAGCTCTTTCGTGAACATATACACTCTCTCGTCACGAAGTTGGACATCTGAGAGATGGATGAAAGAAAGCTTGACACCAGGTTGTGAGCTGCGAATGTAGGTGATCGAATCACCTGGATCAAATCTTCTCAATGCTTCTTTTGGAACGAAGATGCCATCCTTCCCCTCTATATTGGAAGCAAAGGTCTTCACATCTATGCTCTTAAGATATTCCCAACCTTCCTCCCACTCCCTGTCAATGAAGTTCTGCAAGTCTCTTCTGATCAGGCGCTTAGAACCGGACTTTTCGATCTCCTCTATTTCAGGTTTGGATCTTCTTTCAAGTACTTCGACCAGTCCTACAACTTTCTTGTCAGTTGTCTTCGCTCTTGCGCGGCTAAACTCTTTTCTGTCTATTGGATACTCGAATAGCCTTAATGCGCAGCCAGCAATCACCAAAATGAAGATGCAAAGGGCGACAACCAATCTAGCGGAATAACTCCCTGCCTTTGGTTGAACTCTTTGCGATGACATCGAGAGCACCTCCTTTGTAAGCAAAATAGTGTG
>CAYYHL010000347.1:0-2214 GCA_964471775.1 uncultured Clostridia bacterium | reverse complement strand
AGGAGGAGAAGGAATGCCAAGAACCGACGTAATGGTAGTTGGACTGGGTGTACTGGGGGGAAATGCTCTGCAAAACTTGGTTAGGGAACCTAGTGTAGCGAGCATAGTGACTGCTGATGTTAAGGAAGAGTATGGAATTCAAGTGACCAATACGGCTTTAAACGGGGCAGGTCACTTAGGATACTTCCCAGATGTCAGGTTCCGTAAGATGGATCTATACGATGATATAGAGAAAAATGCCGAGATTATTAAAGAGGTGAACCCGAGGGTAATAATATCCACTGCAGCGATGATATCACCAGGAGGTCGCCGGAGAGTGCTACCTCCCGAGGTAGTTCATGAACTTCACGAGGTTTGCGTTGAAGGTCCGTGGCTTCCTCTTCAAGTGAGGCTACCCTATCGCCTAATGCGAGCTGTAAAGGAAGCAAATATTGATACCTTTGTAGTCAACGGTTCCTATCCCGATGCTGTGGGACCTGCCCTTAAAACACAGGGGCTAGCACCAACAGTAGGCTTTGGCAATTTGGACAATCTTGCAGTAATGATAAAACAAGAAGTTGCAGAAAGAGAGGGTGTAAAACCAAGAGATGTGATGCCATTTCTTGTTGCGCACCACTTCTGTACTGTATGGCTTGTTTGGGGTGGGCCAGAACCAGATAAATTTTGTCCCTATCTTCTGAAGATCTTCGTTGATTCCAAAGACATAACTGGTAAATATGATACAGATGAGCTGATGAAAACCTGCAGAGCAGGTCACAAGCGGCTTGGATTCGGGGGGCCTGACTATCCAGCTGTTTCCGCCAGTGGTGTGAAAAATGCTTTGGCCCTAATGCAAGATAGGAAAATACTGACTCCTGCCCCGTCTCCGAATGGTGTAATAGGTGGATATCCGGTTCGTTTGGGATCCGATGGTCCAAGAATAGTTCTACCGGAAGGTATTACACAGGAGGAAGCACATAAGATAAATTTAGAAGGGCAAAGAAGAGACGGGATCGAGGAAATAAGAGAGGACGGGACTGTGGTATTCCCAGATAAGGTGGTAGAGAAGTTCAATGAACTTTATGACTTTAGGCTAGAATCTTTCAAGGTTGAGGAAGTCGATAAGGCAGCTGAGGAGCTCTGGGCGAAAATGCAGGAAGTTACCAAACGAAGGACTGGGGAATAGGTCATTTTCAGGAAGGAGGAAGCAATTGAGGGAAGAGATAAGTCAAACTGAAGGGAAAGTCTTAGATATCCACAGGAAAGCGGTAATCGTAGACTCTCTATTTGCCATTGAAAAACCTCCAAAAGATCCTGACTATTTTGAGAAAATGCGTCAGGGAGGTGTAACAGCTATACATGCAAGTATAGTGATGGACGATGTACCTAACTTTTACGACGTTATGGAACGGATAAGCTCTTGGTATCAAGGGTTCGAAAAGTATAGTGATATTATTATGCCGATCACTGCAAGCAAGGATATTGAAATAGCAAAGAAGCAGAACAAAATTGGCATAATACTGGGATTTCAGAGTACAAAGCCTATTGAGAATAACATAGACTTCCTAAATATCTTCCACAAGCTCGGAATTAGGGTGATACAACTTACATATCAACGGAAAAATTGGGTTGGCGATGGATGTGGTGAACGAACGGACTGTGGATTAAGTAGATTTGGCATTGAGGTGATAAAACGGATGAATAAGCTGGGTATTTTGGTGGACCTGTCACATTGTGGAGACAAAACTACTATGGAGGCCATTGAGGTTTCGGAGAAACCCGTTGCTTTCACTCATGCGAATCCCCGAGCTTTGTGTGATGCAGTGAGAAACAAGACAGATGAGCAGATTAAGGCGTTGGCGCAAAAGGGCGGGATTATGAGTTTGAATGTTTTCTCGCCATTCTGCAAAAAAGGAGGTAACGCAACTCTTGATGATTTTCTTAACCTCATTGACTATGCAGTTAATATAGCGGGAGTAGAGCATGTCGGGTTGGGTTTTGATTTTGCTCCCTTCCAGACAAAAGATGAATTCGCCAGATGGAAGACTGATAACCCCGAAATCGGCAAAGGTGTTGATTATGAAACAAAGCACCCAAAAGGGATAGAAAGTGTACTTTTCTTACCAGAACTTACAAAAGGGTTAGCAAGAAGGGGATATTCAGAGGAGGAGATCAAGAAAATCTTGGGTGGAAACACTCTGAATCTCTTCAAAAAGGTATGGGGTGAGTGAGCGA
>CAYYHL010000346.1:0-2226 GCA_964471775.1 uncultured Clostridia bacterium | reverse complement strand
TTTCGAGCTCTCGAGTTAGAAATATCGGCCCTAAAAAAATATGCTTCTACTCCGTGTTCTCTGCATATATTGATGGTTGTTTCTGCGCTTTCCTCAGATCCTCTCCCATTTACTGCAATGTTTATTCTTTCTCTGGCAAGCTCCCTGGCTATTGCTTGACCGATGCCTCGGGTTGAGCCGGTCACCAGGGCACATCTTCTTTCCATTTTAGATTTTCTCATGAGCTCACCCCTTCGATCCAATATATCCATTTTGCCCCATAATGCAAGAATTCCTTCTAATTTGATGCATTTCTTGAGAGGCTTTCCCCATGACGTCAACACTTCCTCTTTTGTTTCCTGCAGCTGCAGCGCCCCACGTATTGACAGACCCCTTAAACTTTGGTATATCATCCTCTATAGGCAACTCGAAAGATAGCTCATACACGGAACAGGAGTCAGTCCAGATGCTACAGGTTAAGGTCAGACTGTGCCAACCCCTCAAAGAGATAGCTGGGGAGTCTGAGTTGGTAGTAAACATGGAGGATAGAAGCAGTCTCCGAGACCTAATTCGGGTTCTGATGGAGAAATACGGAGAGGATCTTAAGAAGAGATACAACTTGCATGCGGGGGTTAGTTTTTCTCAATATTTCCTCATGTCCGTGAACAATAAGATTATTGCTGCTCGTAATCTGGCAGCTACAGAGCTTAAATCTGGCGATAGTGTGGAGGTTCTTGAACCAGTGGCTGGAGGATAAGCTTCTTTGAGCTCATGAAATACTTGTTAAGACCTCTTCGGATCCGCAAAAAACTTCACGAGAGGAGAATTTGAGTATGTTTAGAACCCTGCGAGTGGATTTAACCACTCAAGATGTGAGTGAAGATACGATTGAGAAAGAGACAATAGCCCAGTTTCTTGGAGGGCGTGGATTAGGAGCAAAAATTCTTTATGATGAGCTTACCCCGGGCACTAATCCCTTAGATCCTCAAAACAAGCTTGTTTTTCTTACCAGCCCTCTCCTGGGCACAGAAGCCCCCTCTTGTGTTAAATACTGCGTTGTGACCAAGTCTCCTCTCTCGGGAACTATTTTGATGAGTCTTGCCGGTGGCTTCTTCGGATGCGAACTTCGGCGGACCGGATACGATGTATTAATTATCGAGGGGAAGTCTGAGAGACCCGTTTATCTTCTTCTGGATAAGGGTGAGGTCCAGATAGGGAAGGCTGAATACCTGTGGGGTATGCCCACTGATGAAACTCAACACTACCTTAAGGAAAGGCTTGGCGAGGGGGTTCGCATTGCCTGTATCGGCCCGGCTGCTGAGAGACTGGTTCCCTTCACCAGCATTATTAGCGATAAAAGGGCGGTTGGACGGGGTGGAGCTGGAGCGGTCATGGCCTCGAAAAACCTCAAGGCTATTGTGGTGAGAGGAAATAAGGAGGTAGGTGTTGCTGACTCCAAGGGGCTGCATAAGACTGTTAGCGCCATTCGAAAAAAATACAGAGAATCAGACAGAATCAAGCGCTTTGGCAAGTACTGCACTCCGAGAGTACTGGACTTCGTCAATGAGCGAGGAATCTTTCCTACAAGAAACTACCAGAGTGGAGTTTTCGAAGGAGCAAGCCGGATTAATGCAGAAGCTCATCAAAAACTCGTGGTCCGAAAACTAACCTGCTACAAGTGTCCGGTTGTTTGCAGCAACCTGGCCGTAGTTCGCGAAGGCCCTTATAGAGGTGCTGTGACGGAGGGACCAGAGTATCAGACTCTCTGGAGCTTCGGCGGGCAATGTGGCAATGATTGCCTGGAGGCCATTATTGCAGCCGATGAGATGTGTGATAAGTTTGGGGTGGATACCATCTCCGCGGGCAACATCATAGGCTTTGCTATGGAGTGCTACGAAAGAGGCATCATAACCCGGGAGGACACCGGAGGCATTGACTTAAGATTTGGGAACCACCAGGCCATGATCCAGATGCTCAGAAATATTGCTGTCGGAGAAGGCCTCGGGGATGTTCTGGCTAAGGGAGTCCGAAGAGCTGCCGAGATTATAGGAAAAGATGCCGAGAGGTATGCTATGCAGGTCAAAGGTCTGGAAATGGCTGGTTATGATCCCAGAGGAGCAAAGGGAATGGGAATAAGCTTTGCTACCTCTCCTCGGGGGGGCTGTCACGAGAGAGGTCTGGTGACCAGAGAGACGTTTGGATCACTGCCTCCTATAGATAGATTCTCCTTGGAGGGAAAGGGGAAAG
>CAYYHL010000345.1:0-2251 GCA_964471775.1 uncultured Clostridia bacterium | reverse complement strand
CTTTGATATTCTCGGTCAGCCTTCAGTCTGACACAATGGAAAGCAGGCCAATACATGTGGACGCTTGCCATCAGTAAGACCTAGAACTGATTCTAAGACTGTTTATACGACAGACTCGTCGATGAAACTTCTGAGCTCTACCGGTAGAGGATAGCGATCTATTTCATCGAGACTTATCCATTGAGCTGCCAAAAGCTCACTTGAGCATATTTTGAACTCCCCGCCGACGGGATATGCCAGGAAGTCAATCAGAGCGTAATGGTAACGGATTCTGCCCTCCTCATCTTGTACTATCTTGTCAACCACACCGAGGAGCCTTTCGATCTCGATATCTAAGCCGGTTTCCTCCTTGGCCTCGCGCTTTGCTGCTTCCCTAATTCCCTCACCTAATTCTACAAGTCCCCCCGGTAAGGTCCACAATCCTATATCAGGTTCATATCTCCTTTGAGTCAGCAGCACTCTGTTGTCCTGCCTTACTAAAACCCCCACCCCCACCATTGCATAGCTAGGATATTCCCTTTCCAAGTATTCCCTCGTTCTTAATTCTTCTTATCCACCCCCCATTTCCAACCACACCTAGACGACACATAGTCGTAGAGACTTTACTATCCCCAACGGAGACTATTATACTGTGAATCTAGAAAAGAAGAAACTCCTTTTTGCGGTTTTTTGTGATTTAGGCGTCTTTCCTGAGAGGTAAGCTATGGAGAATCCGGAGAATTTGATTGAGCGGGCGGCAAACGATCTAGCAAGCAGCAAATACGCTATAGCACTGTCCGGAGCGGGAATATCAACCGAGTCCAATATCCCAGATTTTAGGGGCCCAAAGGGAATTTGGACCACAGATAAAGAGGCCGAGGCCAAAGCCTATGAAAGGTACGAACTTTTCCTGGACGATCCTAAGTCCTACTGGGAGGAGGTGTTATACACAAGATACGGAGCACTCTATAGGGCGGTTGGGCAAGCAGAACCCAACCCCGGGCACTATGCTCTGGCGGAGCTGGAAAGGGACGGCATCATTAAATGCGTAATCACGCAAAATATCGATGGGTTACATGAAAAAGCTGGGAGCAAGAATTTGCTAGAATATCATGGGAGTGCTCGCAAGCTGAGATGCATTTCGTGTCGGTCAAGATTTAGCATTGACGAATTCTCTTTTGAGCAATTGCCCCCTCAATGTAGCAAGTGCGGCACAGCTCTAAAGTACGACGTGGTCCACTTTAAGGAGCCAATCCCGGAAGATGTCAGCGCGAGATCAGAAGAAGAGGCCCTAAATTGTGACTTGATGCTCATATGTGGAACCTCAGCCGTTGTTTATCCCTTTGCAAGCTTGCCGAGAATAGCAAAGCGCCATTTTGGGGGATTGCCTTCCCGTCCATATGCATCGGAGCGCAAATCGGCTACGAAGATAATCGAAGTTAATGCAGAACCAACCCCGCTCACCCATGAAGGTGTCTCAGATTATCTAATCCAGGGTAAAACAGGCGAAATCTTGCCCCAAATCGTCAAAAGGGTGAAGGACAAGCTAGGGGGAACATCGGGGCCACAGGGTTGAACGTCCCATCATTTGAAACCCCATTCGGGCGGTCTGCCTGTGACCTACCTCATATCTACCGACGCCAATACTCTAAGGACTTGCTTGGTCCTCTACCCTATTGCCTTTTGAAGCAATTGGGCCGGGATCCTCTTATGGGTGACAGCAAGACCACGGAGCAGCAGGATTCTCGCGACGGCAAAATCAAGCCCTATTCTACCCCCTCCCGAGTAGATGCTCAGCACTATGTAGTGCTGTTTTCTCTATTTGATGTCTCGTGGTAATTAGAATCTTATGCCAATCGCCGTAACAGTAGATACCCTGGAAAACCAACCCGCCCAAAACTCCGTAGGATATTGCTGAAGCCAAAAAGCGCATGTCTGTTATGAGAATAAGGACTATCACCCCTGAACAGATAAGCCAATGGTGAAAGTGAACCCTATACTTTCCAAGAGGTATGATGATTGATCTGACCTTACCCTGTTTCCCACTTGTTTTGCCAGCCATGTACTCGGTTATCACAAAACCCAAAAGCCACCCCGCAAAGAAGAGATAGCCAACAATAATACTAGTAACCGCTAGTGATACTATGCAAATTGACTTTCTCTTCATCTGTGACATGCTCCATACTCCCGCTTTGCCACATTCGTGCCTCCCTGGGACCAGACCCATCCAAGCCTTACTGTGTAGCATGTCTATTAGCTGTCTTTGTGATCA
>CAYYHL010000344.1:0-2254 GCA_964471775.1 uncultured Clostridia bacterium | reverse complement strand
ATAAGCAAAGGAGTGAAGGGTGCCATGGAATGGGACAATCAGATGGCCAAGATGCGAAAGAAAAGAAATTGGGCCGGTCAGGTTGAGCTCGCCATTGATCCCGAGCTCGCGGGAAAAATGAGGGAAGAAAGCAAACCCCGAGTCTCTGATGTTTGCACCATGTGCGGAGAGTTCTGCGCCTTAAAGCTCATGGAGAAGGCGATAAGGCCTAAGAAAAAATAGGACTTTCAGGAAGTTCGCCTTTTTCTCTGAACAAAAACCACCAATCCTACAATTAGAGGGAAGATCGAAACAATGTGAAGGAGATTTGTGTTTTCCTTTCTCACGAAAAGGATCTTCCTTTCGCTCCCCACCATTACTTCCCCTTCGCGCTTTTCCAGGAGAAAATCGTAGTTTCCCTTTCCAGAGACAGAGGATACCTCTAGCTTGTGTCCCTCGAAGCTGGGACCCCTCTCGGGAAACTCCTCTTCATTGTAGTCCAGAATCTCATATCCCAGCTCAGGACCAGGGATTTGCTTAACATAATAGGGAGCTCTTTCTATTCTCTCCAGCAGCTTTCCCTTGCTCAGCAAATCGAGCAAGACATTCTTAATAGGGGTTGTATGAACCCAGATCCATCGCTCAGAAGTTCCTACATTTTGAGGATCCAGAAGTTTCTTATAATAGAGGTCATTGTACTCGTCCTGAAGAAAAGGACGAAGGTAAAGGGTATTTCTTCCTGAGGCATAGATTGTCCTGGATGGATCGTTGGAGTTCTCTTTCATGGTCCATCGATTTCCTGGCGTTATCTCGTAGCCTATGTTTCCCCCGCGTCTGCGGACAAAAGCTACCAAGTTCTTCTCGCTATCTTGTGCGATAGTTCCATCCCTCGCTCTTAGTCTTATCTGATAGGTTCCCTCGGGCAGGTCAAGAATGTATTGCTTGGATACAGGAGTGGTGTAGAACCGGACTCCCTCAGGTGGACTTGGCTGCTTGGGCATCTGAGCCTCCACCTGGGTACGGCTTAGCTCTTCCCCCGCTTCTCGTCTCTTGCTCAGGCTTTCCAGAAACTCATTGAACTTCTCCCTATACTCCCGCGTCTTCTCATAATATTCATCAATTCTCGCATAATACTCTTTCGTGGCATCTTCGTATTTCTGGAAGAAGGCGTGAGCTTCTTCACCTAAATACATCTGGGAGTTTTCTGCAAAATATCCCTCCGGATAGAAAACAACGTTATCTTCCTTTTCCAGTGACGCGATAACCTTGCCGTCCCTCAGAAGCTCCAAGGTTCCCTCCACTTCCTCATTTAAGGTCTTGAAGCCAGCCACGTACCTTGCCGTAATAGGCCAAAAGTAGGCCAGAGTGATGCGAGCAGTGATCGCATTGTTCTCATTGGCAATGATATAGATAGTATCCTCACCACGAGGACAGAAGCCCGATGTATGTGTCTTCCCGTCAAATACATTCAAACTGTAGACGAGCTGCTCCCTAATTGGTGGTGCCTGGGCCAGACTCGGGGATGCCAGGACCCCTAGTAGGAGAGCAAGAATTAAGGTGAAAAAAAGACTCGATTTTTTCATCCACGAACTCCTTTCGCCTCCAGGATAAGCACAGAGGAAACCAGCAGAACAAGAGAATAGACAAGAGAATAAAGTATGCTCATGCCATACAGTTGCATGCTTCCTATAGCAATGGACTGCATGCCCCTGTTAAGATAGGAGAAAGGGGAAATCCATCCGATCCCGTGAGACAGCATGTCCAGAGTCATCCTCAAATAGAGCAAAGACGAGGACAGAGCTTCTTCCTCCAGATTAATTAGCATGGTATGAAAAATCTGGACAGCTAAAAAAACCAAAAGGATCCCCACAAGCCAGATAATGGAAGTTCTCATCCTCGATGTTAAGGAGGATATGAACAGACCAAAGCTAACAATGCAGGAGACCAAAAAGATAGAAAGAAAGATAGCCTTCACCAGACTCCAGGAAAAAGCCAAATTAGTAAAGCCCGAAACCGCTGCAAAGTAAACAAAAAAGAAACAAACCATGACGAGGTAAAGAAGCATATCCTTGATATACTTCGCCACCAGATACGAAGAGCAATTCACCGGTCCGTAGAATAGAACCTCCAGAGTTCCCTGATCCTTCTCTCGGGAAATGGAAATCACGGAAATGATAGCCAGATAAAAGGAAACAATAACTAAAGATATGAAGAGGGGATAGTTCAGAGGATCTGAGGAGATTAAGATATTGTTCTCTTTGATTGCTCCAAGATG
>CAYYHL010000343.1:0-2262 GCA_964471775.1 uncultured Clostridia bacterium | reverse complement strand
TGAAGTTTCTGTTAAGCTCGTAGACTTTCTCCATCCCTCCCACGATTAGTTTCTTTAGGTAGAGCTCCGGAGCGATGCGAAGGTAAAGATCTTCATTCAGAGCCCTATGGTGGGTGCGGAATGGCCTTGCTGTGGCTCCCCCAGGAAGAGGCTGCATCATGGGTGTCTCCACTTCCAGAAATCCCCTCTCATTCAAGAAGTTCCTTACGCTGTTAATTACGGCTCCTCTTTGAAGGAAAATATCTCGTACCCCGGGATTGGCAATAAGGTCAAGGTAGCGCTTGCGGTAGCGAAGCTCTACATCCTGGAGTCCGTGCCACTTTTCCGGAAGAGGCCTAAGAGACTTTGCCAGGAGGAGGAAATCGAAGACCTCGAGGGTTAGCTCGCCACTTCGCGTCCTAAAAACTTTTCCCTTTACTCCCATAATGTCACCGATGTCAAGCTTTTGAAATAAAGGATACCTTTCCTTAAGCCGGTCTTCTCGGGCATAGATCTGGATTCTTTCTGTTTTATCCTTCAGATCAGCAAAACTCGTTTTCCCATGCCCCCGTAAGGCAACAATCCTCCCCGCCAAAGACACCTCAGCTTCTCTTTTGTCACCTGCCTTCAGATCCTCGTGGCTATTTCTTACCCACTCAACAGAGTGTTGGGGGTTAAATCTTGCTGAATATGGATCTTCGTCTTTTTCGATCCACCAACGCAGTTTACTTTTTCTTTCCTCTAGCAATCTATCTTTTGACGATTCCATGACTTCTGCTCAAAGTAGCTAAGATATTCTCTATTCTCCGATCATCCAAGCTCTCAAATTCTGATGATGAGAGATATTCTATATAAATCAAATGGGTTGTCAAAACAAAAAACGGTTCCGGCTCTTTTTGCAAGGAAATCTCTTGAAGAACCCTCTCATCTACATACCTTTTATCTCATCCAGGAAGGCCGGTCTGTTTGCATACTTAGCCTTGAATAGCTGGACCAATCTTCTAAACTCCTCCTCAAGACCCTTTATTCTCTTCATCTGTTTCAAATACTTAACAATCTCTCGATAGTGTGCTCTGCCCATCTTGCTGTCAGCGAAAGGAATGAGTAGCTCCTTATAGCCATCAAAGTATCTCCGAGGGAATTTCTCCCATAGGTCTTCATAATACATGTTCAAAGTAAAAAGGCTTCTTCGAGCAAGAACATGCTTGAGTGCCTGTTCAAGCATCCCCTCTCTTAGGTAGATGCTAATCATTGTATCATTACCGCTGAGTCTATCCCCTGAGAGTGCGTTTATGATTAGAGAAAAAGCCTTCTCCCACTCTTTCTTCGAACAGAGTTCTTTTAGTCTTTTGTAATCATTCCGATCTCTACCTTGAATAAAAAGAGCTATGAGATTCTGTTTGTATCTCTCTGGAGAATGCTTTTCATAAAATCTATTCAAGAATCTGCGTATTTCTTTAGTTAGATGTTCGGGGAAGAGACCAAGACCTTCTTCAGCGACTTCAATCGCCTTTTGACTCTTACCGTTTCTCTCTAAATGACGGGCATACAAAAGGCAAAATTCGTGGTCTTTGCCATAGCATCTCTGTATCAGCTCGGAGAATCCCTTTTCATCATCCAGCAAGCCTAAGATATGAAGTTGCATTCCCAAAAGTTCCTTCGCCTGATAATACTCATGCCATTGACTATGGTCTGGCAGGTCCTCAGGAAGATGAGGCTTGAGCAGCTTCTTCCAATACTCCAAATCATCTCTTGATTCACATATTTCTCTTAAGGCATAACCATAGTATTCCTGGAAATAGTCCGGGTCATTCTCAATATACTTGCCAAAGAGATAGTCAATATAGTCCTTCTTCTCTTTGTGGCCCAGTTCTGCCCTATTTATGCAGTTCACAAAATCCTCCATAGCCTGGGAAAACTCCCCTCCATAGTATCCATCAGAATCATCCACCCCTTGCATATTTTCAGCAATAACCTCGCATAATGCTTGGTAGACAGTGGCTGCCTCAATAAGATTTCCTGCTTTGATATATCGGCCAGCCAAATCACGAATACGAGAGAAATCAACTTCAATTCCATATTCAATAAATCCATGACGACCGGTTGCCTCACGATAAAACAGATTAATCTCTTTCTTGTAGTCATGCACGCTTCTTATCTTTGACCCTTTACCTGAGAAGTAGATGGTAAAGTGGTCTCTCAAGGAAGAGCTTTTCTCAAACTCTGCCATTAAAAAACCTTTTAGTTCATCCAGAGAGAGGCCATTCAAAATTGTTTCAATTC
>CAYYHL010000342.1:0-2270 GCA_964471775.1 uncultured Clostridia bacterium | reverse complement strand
GTACTACTATGGTCTTTGTAACGCATGATCAGGTAGAAGCTATGACCATGGGGGATCGCATTGCCATCATGCAGGCAGGAGCACTGCAGCAGGTAGGAACATCCAATGAAATATACTCTAGTCCCCTCAATACTTTTGTAGCAGGTTTCGTAGGGTCGCCCCCCATGAATTTCTTCCAGGGAAGGGTAAGGGAGCAGGATAAGGAGTACCTATTTGGGCATTCGAAGTTTCATGTGAAACTCCCTGAAGCACTTGTTCAGCGGAGTGAAGAGCCTTTGGGAGGAAAATCCGTGATCCTTGGTGTGCGACCCCAGCACATGACTCTTTCAGAAACACCGGAGGAGGGCGCCTTAAAGGGACAAATATACGCCGTTGAGCAGTTGGGCAAAGAAACAGTAGTAATAGTTCAATATGAGGGTGAAGTTAAATTCAAAGCTATTGTTCCTCCTTTGTTCAGACAGAGCATGGGGGACGTTGTTTATGTACTGCCACAGACTGAGCATGTCTACCTTTTTGATTCCAAGACGGGAAGGAATCTTTTATTTCAGAAAAAGGAGGGATCGGCTCTCCCCGACTCGTAGCAGCTTGGGCGGTCTTGGTGGCTGAGAAAATAGGGCAAAAAGAGAGTGAAATGGCTGAAGTGAGAAAGCTGAAGGTTGGAGTAGTGGGAGTTGGCTTTATTGGGGAGCTGCACGCCAGGATTTTCAACGAGATCCCTACGGCTGACTTGGTCGCAATTGCGGATCCAGATAGGGAAAGAGCAAAAGAAGTAGGGGAAAGACTTCACTGTGAGTATTACTTTGACCCCTCAGAACTATTCAATCGTAAAGATGTTGGGGCTGTTAGCATCTGTGTTCCCGATAGATACCACGTTGAACCGGCAATGGCCGCAGCAAAAGCTGGCAAGCATATCCTCTTGGAAAAACCCATTGCTAGAACAGTAAGAGATGCAGAAAAGATTAGTAAAGCTTGTGAAGATAATGGTGTCAGGCTAATGGTCGCTCATGTACTTCGGTTTGACCCCAGGTATGTACAGCTTCACGATAGGATTAGAAAGGGTGACTTGGGAGAAATTATCCATATTAGAGCAAAGCGACAAAATCCTAAACTTATCCAGGATCGTTTGAAGGGAAGAACATCAATGCTTTACTACATTGGTGTGCATGATATAGATATCGTCCTCTGGTATGTTCAAAGCGACGTTCAGGAAATTCACGCCAAGAAAGTTTCTAAGGTATACGATGAGGATTGCATATTCATCTTATTCAGTTTCGAAAACGGTGCAGTGGGGACTCTGGAGTTCAGCTGGTCTCTTCCAGGAAATTACCCTGCGGGGATCTGGAGTGCGGTAGAGGCTGTGGGAACCAAGGGAGCAGGCTACATAGATGTTTATGATCAGGGCTTGAAACTATTCAGGGACGGGTTTGAGCTTCCCGATACCTTGCATTGGCCAGAGTACAACGGACAGATATTCGGGGATCTAAGAGATGAGATAGGACATTTTGTGGACGCAACCATTCATGACAAAGAATTCTTGATGCCCACCGAGGATTCAATAAAAGCAGTTGGATTCATTGAGGCTTGCCTGGAATCCATAGAAAAAGATGCCCCGATTGAACTGGGATAAAATATGTTCGCCACGAAGCTTAAATGTGTGAGATGCGGAAAAGAGTATCCCCTCATCATAAGGTATAATTGCCTACAATGTTCCGGGGTCCTGGATGTCGAGTACGATTATGAGACTATGAAAAAGGGGGAAATAGGCTCATGCCTTACCATAACAAAAGATAAAGGAATGTGGAAATTTCGGGATCTTCTTCCTATAAAAGACAAAGAGAACATTGTGACTTTGAGAGAAGGGGACACACCGCTTTTTCGCTCTGAGAAGTTAGGTGCACTGACAGATCTTCCGAACCTTTATCTCAAGGATGAAACCAGGAATCCTACTGGTTCATTCAAGGATAGACCCACATCCTGCGCCATTTCTAAAGCCAGGGAGGAAGGGGGAAGCACAGTCATAACCTCCTCCAGTGGTAATGCAGGAGTTGCAGTTGCCAACCATGCTGCAAAAGCTGAAATGAAAGCAGTAATCTTGGTTCCGGCCACCGCACCCAGAAGCAAGGTCTTATCAATCGTATCCGCAGGTGCCAATCTGGTTAAAATAAAAGGTACCTCCAGCGACTGCTATAAACTTACAAAGGAGCTGTCTCAGAAGTATGGGTGGGTCAACTTAACCTCCACTTTTTTGAATCCGTTTGCCACTGAAGGCG
>CAYYHL010000341.1:0-2271 GCA_964471775.1 uncultured Clostridia bacterium | reverse complement strand
TTGACCTAGGCCGGATAGTTGTTGCCCCCTACCTCTGGCAGGAAAAAATCAAGCGAGTTGACTGTCTTCTCGTGACTGACCCTCAACGACCACCCACGGACAAACTCCAATTCATGATCGAGAATTTTCGTCCCAGAGAAGTGCTCTCCCATTTCTCTGGAGAGAGGGTGATTGCCGGTGTGAGGATTAGAGGGGAAAGTGGTGGAGGGACTAGGGTAAGCTATCGGGGCTGGTCTTTCCTATTCCATGACCAAAAGGTGCTCGTTGAGAAGGAAGACCTGCAAAGGGGAAAAGAGGGGCCAAGATACATCATCACCACTAGAGAGCAGAAGGAACCCAGTTCCTCCTTTCCTGTTCTAAGTACACATGAGACCGGTGCATTGACAATAACCATCGATACGGAGGGGGCTATGAAGATGAGGAGCTTTTTAAAAAAAGACCTCCCTTTTTGAGGAGGTCCTTAAATGCAGTAGATTTTTCAGATATAGAGGCCCTACAATTCTAGCCAGGAATCGGAATAGAGGGATTTTTTGAGGAGAACTCGTGCTGTTTTTACGTAGTCCTGTAATTCCTTTGAGAGAGATGACATATTGATTGGCTCCTCATCCATCACTTTCCCTATAATCTCTACTATATCCGGTCGCCTTCCTCTGGCTATATCAACCAGATCTTTATCATAGGCATCGGCAATAGCTGAATACAGGTCATTTTTCTCCAGCATCACCAGATAGGTCCGGTTCAGTATGGGCCTCAGATGATCAGGTGGCCCATTTGAGACATTGGAGAGCCCACAGGTGGATTTCAGCCCTTCACCAAGATCCTTGACCATGGGCATAAATTGAAGGAGTGAGAAGACCTGGTCCTGCTGTACATTAACAGGTGCGGCAATACCATCCACAAAGATATCCTCATTGGGGATCCCGGCCTCATTGGCCGCGTATACCAGTTCCACTGCCAGTTCGGCCCTCTCATTTTCATCCCTGGGCATACCTTGAGGACCCCAAAGGAGTGCAATCATATATGCATTGTATTTGGCACACAGGGGAAGCATCCTTTCATACCTCTCCACCCGGCACATGATGGAATTAATCATGGCCTTCCCCCTGCAGACGGCCAGCCCGGCCTCGATAGCCTCAATATTTGAGGTGTCTAGGGCAAGCGGGACATCATCAACGACCTCCTGTACGGTCTTCACCACCCACTCCATCAATTCAGCCCCCCCCTTTCTGGCAGGGCCCAAATTGATGTCGATAAAGTCCATGCCCAGTTGCCTCTGCCGTTTGGCCTCTTCCTGGATTGGGAGAGGATCTCTGTCCTTGAAGGCCCGACCTATTTTCGTAGAGATAACATTCAGGCTTTCCCCGATTAAGAGCATGTATCTACCCCCTACTTAGAGTTAAGCCGCATACTCCTTCAGGAACTTTGGGATCTGCGCCGCATCCCGTGGCCCGACCAATACCTCAGAGCCCTTAACCTCCTCTTCCAGATCACCGCTAATAGCTGCAGCATACCCGGATATGATAAGTTTCTTATGCTTGACCTTATCCAGTATACCGCACTTGTTGACAAACATACCCACGGCGTCGCCGACAAACTTTCCTGCTGCCCAGGCCGTCATAACAGAAAGTCCCTCTGTATCCATGATCAAGAGCCAGGTTGGAACCCTGCTCGCCTCAATCTCACTGCTCACAATGAAGTATGTCAGGGAGAAGTTGGTTGTGATACAAACAGGGGAATTCTCACCCGGGCCATTGATTTCATAGATGCCCTGCTCGACCGCCATTGGCCTCTGTGGGTCCGTGTAGATATTTAATCTCTCCACCAGAAGGGGAAAGAGGCTCTCGCCGATAAAGTCAGAAAGTATTATAATCCCCGCGTATTTGGCTATGAACAGGGCTGCAATAACGGTTTCCTTATCCAGGTTGTCCGCCATCTCGCAGGGGAAGGTAATGGTCGGAAAACCGAGGGCCCTGTTCTTTTTCATGATTGCCTCGCGGCGCAGCCAGATCTGGTCCTCAAAGGCCCTCCTAACGGTCCTTGAGCCGGTATCAAGGATCAGATCCTTCAGCCCCATACCGGTCAGTTTGTCTGTAAGCCCCATAAGCCCATCCATATCATCTGCCTTTACCGCCAAGGGAAGCCGCTTTTCCTTGGCGAGGGCCCCCATATCATCCACATTGTCCTTTGTGGCTGCATATATCACTGGCCTCCTTTCAATGGAGGCATCTATCCCCGCCTTCATAGTGCTAACATCATTGCTCATCAGCACCA
>CAYYHL010000340.1:0-2279 GCA_964471775.1 uncultured Clostridia bacterium | reverse complement strand
CCCTGATGTAATCCTGGTGGGAGAAATTCGTGATCGTGAGACTGCTCAGATTGCTGTAAGGGCTGCTTTGACTGGACATCTGGTCTTTAGCACTTTGCACACTAACGATGCCGTGGGTGCTATAGCACAACTACAATACTTTGGCATTGAGTCCTACCTCATTGGGTCTGCCGTTGACCTAATCATAGCCCAGAGACTGATCCGTCGCGTGTGCCCTAACTGCCGCGAGTATTACAGTCTCCCGAAGGCGACTTTGCGTAGACTATTTCCAGGAGAGGGGAAGACCAACGAGCTTAGGCTGGTTCAAAGCAAAGGTTGCCGACAGTGTGGTCAGACTGGTTACTTTGGTCGGACCGCCATATTCCAATTTTTTGAAATCAATCCCCGAGTGAAACGGCTCATTTTTGAGGGAGCTGACATGCATACCCTGAGAGCCGAAGCAGTCAACCAGGGAATGAAGACTCTAAGGGAATCTGCTTTGGAAAAGCTTCGCCAAGGTGTGACCACCCTTGAGGAAGTCTTAAGCGTTACTATTGAGGAGTAAAGAATATGTCCAAATTTGCCTGCATTTCAGTAAACAACGAGGGACAGAAGGTTCAGACTACCCATGAGGCTGTTTCAATGCCAGAGGTGTCCTCTTTCCTAAGAAACAAAGGCCTGACTCCCGTTTCCATAAAGGAGATTAAGCGAGGGAGCTCTGATGGACAAGCACTGGGAGAGGTTTTCGCCTTTCTCGAGGGGGGCCGGATAAAAGAGGATCAAGTGGCGGCTTTTTTTCGTCAATTGGGTACCATGTTGCACGCGGGAGTGAGTCTGTCAGAGTCCCTTGAGAGTCTTTCCTCTCAGGCAGAGAACCCGCATTTTTCCCGCCTTCTGACACAAGTAAGAGAGTATATAGCGTGGGGAAGGAAACTGTCCGAGGGTTTTTCCGAATACCCACGTGTATTTCCCCTCTTCGTTACGGAAATGATAGCTGTGGGCGAAGAGACCGGATCCCTGGACCGGGTAACCCTCGATGTGGCAACTTATATGGAAAATCAAATAGAGCTCAAAAAAAAGGTGAAGGAGGTTACTAGATATCCCATGTTCCTCACCGGTTTCTTTTTGGTAGCGGCAAGTGTGATGGTATTCTACATTATTCCCCAGTTCAAGGAGATATTCGCCTCCTTTGGCGCTGAGCTACCACCCCTTACCCAGTTTGTCCTGAATGTAAGTGATTTTATCATTAGGAACGTATGGTATCTGATAGGTGCTGTTCTGGGACTAGGGGTCTTTGCGCTTGTCTATTTGCGCAGGCCTAGAGGAAAGGCTTTCCTGGATAGGGCGAAGCTAAAACTCCCCCTGGTGGCAAAATTCACGTCCTATCTTTTGCTAGCAAGAATATGTCGTACTCTGGGTCTACTCTTGCACAGCGGAGTTCTTCTGATGGTTGCTCTCGATCATACCGCCGCCGTTGTCGGAAATGTCGTAGCGGAGACCGCTATACGGGAAACTCGGAAAAAAATTGTGGAGGGCTCTACCCTAGCTCAAGAGATGAGTAAGCACAGTTTCTTTCCTCCTCTGGTGGTGGGAATGGTTAAGACCGGTGAGCAATCCGGAACCCTGAGCGAAATACTACCCACGGTAGCTGACTTCTATGACCGGGAGCTCGACTACCGGATAAAAGCACTGGTCGCGCTTGTGGAGCCAGTTCTTATCATTAGCCTGGGAGCACTGGTGGCCTTTTTTGTGCTGGCTATGTATTATCCCATTTTTGGTCTGGCCGACGTCATGGGATAGGAAAGTCAAAAAGCCAACAAATCAAGGAGGTGATATGAACTGCTAATGAAAGAGAGCATTCCAGAGTTAAGTCTTACCATAGTAAAGGAAGCGAGGTGAAGAAAATGAAGTGGCTAATGAAAGCAGTGCATAGGAGCAAGAAGAGTGGGTCAGGATTCACCCTTATTGAGCTCATGATAGTGGTGATAGTGATAGCAATCCTGGCAGCTGCAGGGATTGCGATGTATATGCGGGCAATGGACAAAGCCAGAGCGTCTGAAGGATTAGCGGTATTGGGCAGTCTCAGGACGCACTACCTGGTCGAGAGTGCAGATCCGACAAACCCCACCCCCTATCCGCCTGCCGGCACCACAGCGGCAGACTGGGGGGTTGTCACCACCCAGAATAAATGGTGGATAGAGGGGGATGCAGATGGATTTACCACTAGCTTTGCCGGCTACGTCCCAGCTACTCCCAGTTGGCTTGTTGCTATAAGCGGGACTGCCGGTGGTGATCTCGAT
>CAYYHL010000339.1:0-2281 GCA_964471775.1 uncultured Clostridia bacterium | reverse complement strand
AACAGCTGCTTCACAGCTAAAAGAATCTTAAGAGAACTCGCTCCCTCCTATGATGATTGGAGGAGGGTAGATGAGACCACCTTCGCCTTTGACGCAAGGTACGTCCCTATAAGACGCTGTCCTTATCCGGTAAGAACAGTTCTTACCAAAGCAATTGATGCGAAAGGAAAAATCGAGTTTCGCCATATCTATACTAGCTTTAGCCCCAAAGAGATGGATGAGGTGGAGGTGGCTACCTCTTTCAGGAAAAGAACTGACATTGAGAGCGTCATCAGAGACGATAAGCATGGTCTTCATATCGACAATCTCAGGACCAAGAACTTCTTACGGTTCCTGGGCCTATCTTTTTATCGCCTGCGCTACTCATAATCTCATCTCTCTTTTTAGAAAAAGAATTCTATCCGGAACCGGGATAGAAGATTTAAGAATTCAGACCATAACTAAGAAGCTCACCGATATTCCGGCTAAGTTTGAGAAAGAGCAACACAAAATGAGGATCTTTTTCCCAGCTGGTCACGAGCTAGCTCGAAGGTTCATACAGGGGAAACAGGACAATCACAAAGGTAGTATTTTCCCCTTAGAGAAGAAACTATACCACTGATTTCCTGCAAAAGTTGGTTGACAAGTGCTGGTATCTACCCTAGTCTTTCCTCAGACGATGCTACAGGTGAGTTCTTGAGTGAGTGGTAGCGTTAGGATATGACTTCTTATGGCGAATGTCGTTTCTTTTGGTCATAAACGCGTTGAATTGGTTCGGTATGGAATTTTAAAAGTAAGGAGCCAGCAAAATGCACAAAGCAAGGATGAGAGCTATCAGAATATCCATGAGAGGCGCTGCCATTATTGCAGGCAGCCTATTATTGCTATTTGTCTTGAGTACCACCACCTGCGTCGCTCAAGACATTGAAGCAAAAGTAGATGAGTATGTTGGTACCTATCTGAAAATAGGGAACTTCAGTGGGTCTATCTTGATAGCCAAAGAAGGGAGAATCCCTTTAAGCAAAGGATATGGAATGGCAGACCTCGAACACGATGTTCCCAATACCCCTCAGACGATATTCCGTTTGGGATCTGTTACCAAACAGTTCACCTCAATGGCTATCATGCAGCTTCAGGAAAAGCGGCTGCTGAATGTTGATGATCCTATTGCAAAGTATTTACCCACCTATCCTAACGGTGAAGAGATTACCATCCATCACCTGCTGACTCACACCTCGGGTATACCAAATTTCACAAGTTTCCCAGATTACGAGAAAACGATGATGCTCCCCTCCCCTGTTGAAAAAACTATCCAAAGATTCAAGGACAAACCATTGGAATTTACCCCTGGAGAGAAGTTCAAATACAGCAACTCAGGATACATTCTATTGGGCTATATTATCGAAAAGGTTTCTGGACAATTCTATGAGGAGTTTCTAAAAGAGAATATTTTCCAACCGCTTAACATGATGAATACGGGATACGATCATCATCACACTTTACTCAAGCACCGTGCTTCAGGTTATTCCACGGCTGGTGGTGAACTTACTAATGCAGCCTATATTGATATGTCTATTCCTCATGCGGCGGGTGCGCTGTATTCCACGGTTGAAGATTTGTATCTTTGGGATAGGGCTCTATATACTGAAAAACTGGTGAAGAAAAGTACACTGGATAGAATGTTTACTCCCTTCGTAGAAGCAGAGTTTGGAGCCATCAAAGCACACTATGCATATGGTTGGTCTAGACTTTCTTTGTTTAATCGTGAAGTTATTGCCCATGGTGGAGGGATTAACGGCTTTCGGACAAATATCGCTAGATACGTTGATGACGATGTTTGTATTGTTGTTTTGAGCAATATTGAAACTGCACCAGTGGAGAAAATCAGTATGGACCTCGCTGCCATTGTCTTTGGAGAGGAGTATGAAGTGCCCAAAGAGCGAGTGGCCGCAGAGGTAGACCCTAAGGTCTATGATGCCTATGTTGGTCAATACGAACTCACTCCTGATCTCATTGCTACGGTCACCAAAGAGAATAACCGTCTTTTCGCTCAGGCCACCGGACAACCTAAATTCGAGCTTTATCCTGAATCCGAAACAAAGTTCTTCGCGAAGGTAGCTGATATTCAAGTTACCTTTGTCAAGAACGAAAAGGGTGAAGTTACCCAATTAATTGTCCACCAAGAGGGTAAGGACACCCCTGCCAAGAAAATCAAGTGAAGTGAGAACTTAGCGCTACTCGGCAGCGCTTTTCTTCGTACTCTCTTCTTCGCTCACGGGCTGCTCCTTGTTCTTGTGTCCTT
>CAYYHL010000338.1:0-2282 GCA_964471775.1 uncultured Clostridia bacterium | reverse complement strand
TGGGAAACTAAGAGATGAATTGCTCAATCGGGAGATATTCACAACATTGGCTGAAGTGAGGATACTGATTGAAAAGTGGCGGAAAGAGTACAATCAGATGCGGCCGCATGGTGCCTTAAACTACCGGCCACCTGCTCCCGAAGCCGTTATGCCCGTGACTCTATCTAACTTAGAAAGTAGTACAATCAATGGGGGTAGGTCATTTTTTGCTGATTTAGTCTAATAGCCTAAATTAATAGGTACTAACGACAGACGAGCAGGTGTTGTCCTCAAGTGCCGTTGACTTAAGGTGCTAGCCTAAACGGAGAAGAACATGGAGTGTCTAGCCTAACAATTCCGCAGAAAGGTGATCTTAATGTGCTACGGAGCCAAGAACCATCCGAGGAGTTGTATAAATTGGGTACTCGTTCCATAATCGTTCCACCTCCGTTCCAAAAGGGCTAAAATGGAACGAATGGAACGTTCCGTTCCTTTTGCTCAAGCCATTCTTGGTAGGATTAGGATTATCGTTCCACCCCGCTCATGTCGTTAAGCCAATGGTACACGGTCGTCTTACCTACGCCTAGTTGCTTGGCTATCTCACCGTAGGAGTACCCATGATAATCATGAAGTTTCCTGGCTCTTTCCTTTTTCTCCTCTCTTGTAAGCTCCTGAGCTGGTTTCTCCACTTTCCCAAGATTTCCTGAGGCAAAGATGTGGCTGAGTTTTTCTGACCAAAAGGAAGGTTTGGGGTTCTCGAGCATCCCTTGAAATCCTGAGGGGCTAAAGCAGACGTAGGAGAAGATTTTTACAGAGACATCAGTTTTTCCTTGGAATACCCTTTGGGCTTTCAGGAGATAGGGTCTTAGAAAGGAACGATCGAGCTCGACCTGTAAGGGTGCAGGTTTTTTCACCACCAGAGTATCGATTCCACTCAAGATATTCTTCTCCAGATGGCGTGACTCGTGAGCTACGAAGATAAGACCTATATCCTTCTGTCGAGAAAGGTTTACCATCTTGGTTATCTCTCTATTTGCTCTTGTTTGTGAGTCCCGAGAGAAAAAGCTAAGGTAGGCCTCATCTACCAGAACGATTGATCCGGGTGGTGCATGGGAAAGATCCTGAATGATACCTAGCCACTCCGGGATAGAGGATCTACCTTCCTCTGCAAGTCGGTACACATAGGATCTACCTCTCCCTCGCATTATTTCAAGAAGCCAAAAGGCAAGACAGGACTTCCCCGTCCCCTGACCTCCTAAGATGAGAACTCGAGGACGGTTTGACAGCATCCGTAGCCACCGGAGGGCTCGTGGGTCTTCCATACTCACCGCCTTCGTAGAAGTTGTATTGCCTATCAGTTTGAGAAGCTCTTCCCTCCCTTGGGGACTCCTCAGGAAGAGACCCAGATTCCCCAAGTTAGTTCGAAGATCTTCAGATCCTTTGTTCGGTTGTTGGTGTCCTTTAGTCTGGATCGGCTTCTGCTGGCTTTGTTCTGGTCCGGTGTCTGGCTGAGCAGGGGAAAAGGACTTTTTCACATCTTGCGAAGGCACCCTTTTACCCACCTCAAGAGCTTTCTCGATTGCCGGTCCGGCATCCTCTGGCATATGGGCGGAGGTGGCAAGTCGTAATTGTCCGGTAGCATAATTGGCCTCACCCTGCTTCTGCATTTGCGTGAGTTTGGGGACACCCCAAGCTGCTAGCGGTGTCACTATACCACCTGCTATTCCAGAAGCGATTGCTCCCTTGAGCGTAGGCTTCTCGTTTTTTGCAACTTTCGCTATGCTGTAGAGCAGGGCACTCGCCCCAGAACCTAAGAGTGCCTCAAGCCAGTAGTTTATCCGTGCCCCCTATTTGGGATTCTTACCTTCGTTTTTTATTTCCTTTCCTCCTAACACAATATTTGATCTTTTCGTCCCGGGAGAGATTGATGGTGGACCCTTCAAGATCGTCTCAGGGCGGTTCGAAGTCATGTAGGCTTACGGGAGCCGATTGAGACTCGAGCCATTCTGGAATGAACTCCCCCGTCCTCAGGTTTTGTGTAGATTCCATCTTCGAAATTGTTCTTTTTGTATGCCAAGGATTTGTTTGAATAGATTGGTGTCCAAATAGATTTCCTAAGATATGTCAAGTCCTCTTAATCCCATATTAGGGCAGGCCCTAGAAAGATCTATTTGACTAATTCCGCAGATTAGCTAATGTGTACGTAGCTTAAGCTGGGAGCGATTTTGCGGGAAGAATCAACCCTAATCTGAGGAGCTTTGCTGCCTCTTACATATTGGGGTTTGGTTCTTCCCCTTTTATTT
>CAYYHL010000337.1:0-2282 GCA_964471775.1 uncultured Clostridia bacterium | reverse complement strand
GGGACATGCGTGCCGTCGAAGACGGGAAGAGGGTTCCTGTGGAGCACGGGAAAATCGTGCCGAGATACCTCTTGACAAAGGGCGTCAGGCATGATACTAGTAATAAGTGCCTCTGGCATGAAGCGCAGGGAAAATCACGGTAGCGTCTTGCTTAGATCGTACTGCAAGGGAACCTTCCAGGGGAGTCGACACCTGAATTTAGGAGGAAAAAGGATGGACAGAGTATGGAAGTAGAATTTGGATACCCCCAAATCCGCTCTTTGCACATTCCCGACCAGAACCTCATCGGCATTTATGAGCCTCATACCTTCCCCTCCCAGAAAGATGAAAAAGATATCATTAGGGAGAGTCTAGCTCACCCCATTGCTTCTCCTAAGATGAGCGAGATAGCCAGAGGGAAGAAGCGAGTTCTCATCTTGGTGGACGATTATACTCGAACAACCCCAGGAGACAAAATTCTCCCTTTCATCGTGGATGAACTTGGGGTGGCCGGAGCAAAAGATAAAGATATTTCCCTTCTTGTAGCTCAGGGAACTCACCGAGGAATGACTCATGAGGAGAAAGAGGATAAAGTGGGCCCTGACATCCTCAGCCGCTTCGCCGTCCTCGATCACAGATGGGATGACGAGAAAGTTCTGGAGTATGTTGGGACTACCCCTTTAGGAACAGAGATTTGGATTAACAAAACAGTTCTTGAGGCTGATCTTGTCATTGGGCTCGGTCATATTGTTCCTCACCGAATCGCCGGGTTTAGCGGTGGAGGTAAGATTATTCAGCCGGGAGTATGCGGAGAAAAGACTACCGGTCAAACTCACTGGCTAGGAGCTTTCTATGATGGAAGAAAAATTCTGGGGCAAGCAGAAAACCCTGTTAGAGAGGAAATAGATGCCATAGCTGGCAAGGCAGGCCTGAGCCTCATTGTCAATGCCATCCAGGATGCCAGGGGCAGGATAGCAGGATTAGTTTGTGGAGATCCTGTAAGGGCTCATCGAGAAGGATGCAGGATATCCAGGCAGGTTTACGGAGTCCCTGTGCCTCGGGCTGCAGACATAGTGATAGCTGATTCCTACCCCGCCGATGTGGATCTATGGCAAGGTGCCAAAGGTATATTTGCAGCTGAGATGGCGGTGAAAGATGGAGGGGTTATTATTCTGGTGAGCCCTTGTCCCGAAGGAGTAGCAGCTCATCACCCTGAGGTAGCTAAGTGCAGGTGCCTGCCTTGTGACGACCTGGAGCCTCTGGTAAAAGGAGGGAAGCTGGAGGATCTGACTGGAGCTGCCTTCCTGGCGTACCTCGGAAATATTATGGGAAGAAGGACCAGATGCATTCTGGTTGTACCTGGAATTGAGGGCGAGGTATCAGAAAAGATGGGTTTCCTCGTAGCCGAAACGCCCCAGGAGGCGCTCGATATGGCCTTAGAGCTCACCTGCCGGGAGGCCGAAGTTACTGTTTTAAGGCACGGTGGAGAAATACTACCCATTCTGGACACAGGTTAGGGGCGAGAAACCGGCAGGGAAGGGTGGACCCCGGTATCTCATCAATTCCTTGAGATTGGAGGGTTGGGTGACTTCCCGAGAAAGACTCTTGACTGCCCTGGATCATCGAGAACCCGATAGAGTTCCTCTTGATCTGGGGGGTATGATGAGCACTGTAGAAGTGGAGCCTTACCGGCGGCTAAAGAAACACCTGGGCATGAAAGGGGAAATCAGGACCTTTTTGCGGGACCACGTTGAACCTGATGAAGAATTGCTAAAGAGGTTTGGCATAGACACCCGCTACCTTCGTCTGAGGCCTCCCGAAAGCTGGACGATGAGACTTCTTTCTGATAATTCCTACTTTGACGAGTGGGGGGTGAGATGGAAGAAGCCTTCCTCCAGTTTCTATTTCGACCCGATAGGCTCTCCCCTGGCCCATGCCAGCATCCAGGATCTGGAAAAATATCCTTGGCCTGAACCTCTAGATCCTGGAAGGACGAAGGGGTTATCTGAAGAGGCCAGATATCTTTATCAGAATACCCCGTATGCCCTTGTGGCTAACGCTCCAGGGGTGGGTATATTCGAGACCGCCTGGATGCTCCGGGGATTCCAGAAATTACTGGAGGATCTGATCGATGACCATGAATTCGCCAAAGCCTTACTGGCGAAAGTCACTCAGATCCTGAAGGGAATCTATGGTGAATTCCTGACGGCGGTCGGGAGGTACATCCAGGTCGTCATGGTTTCCGACGATCTGGGGATGGAAGATGGCCCAATGATCTCGCCCAGGCTTTACAGACAGCTGAT
>CAYYHL010000336.1:0-2297 GCA_964471775.1 uncultured Clostridia bacterium | reverse complement strand
TCTTATGACTACGTTCCCGGTCTTGATGACTACCTGGACCAATCCCATAACTCTGAACGCCATCAGCGGCGCTACTCCCCTAGGTATGCTCAAATTCGAACACAAGATGACTTCCCTTTACCACCTTTTCACCGGCAATGTCAGTGGTTCTTTAGGGGAAGCCTCGGCTCTCGCCATTATCATCGGAGGGATCTATCTTTTGGGTAGGGGATACGCTGACTGGAGGATTTCCTTAAGCTATCTTGCCACCGTGGCAGGTCTCAGTGGGATATTCTGGCTCATAAATCCGGGGTATGGGCCTCCTTCCTTTCACCTCTTGGCAGGGGGGCTTTTGCTGGGAGCGATTTTCATGGCTACCGATCCGGTCACTGCCCCCATTACCAAACGGGGCCGCTGGATTTTCGGGGTAGGAGCGGGAGTTCTGGTAGTTATCATTCGTCTGTGGGGAGGCTATGCGGAGGGAGTAATGTTCTCCATACTCCTTATGAATGCTCTCACCCCCCTTCTGAACCGACATACCATCCCAGTTCAGCTGGGAGGGAGGAAGAAATGAGGACCGCCACCCGCATGATAGCTACTCTGGTAGTGGTGAGTCTTTTTGCTGGAGGGACTTTGGCCTTCATCTACAGGTGGGCTAAGCCTCAGATTGAGGTCCATGAAAGAGAGCTCCTAAGACAAGCCGTATTTAATGTTCTACCTGAAACAAAAAAGTATGAGTTTTCCGAGAAGGACGGTGTCGGGATCTATCAGTGTGAAGATGCTTCAGGGAATTTGGTGGGGTATGCTTTTGTAGCTGAGGGGGGAGGCTATCAGGACAAAATAAAGATAATGGTAGGACTCAAGACCGATCTTGAAACCCTGGGAGGAATTGAGATTCTTTACTCCAGAGAGACGCCAGGACTGGGGGGCAAGATAGCTACCGAAGATGTCCTCCAGCCCGTGGCAGAGACTTTCACTCAGCAATTCAGGGAGCTTCAGGTCTCACCTCCCATCGAATATGTGAAAGGGAAAAAACCTGAGGCCCCTAATGAGATACAGGCCATCACCGGGGCTACTATCTCCTCTCGATCAGTGGTCAAGATCATCAATGAGATGGTGGCCAAAATAACGGGAATTCTAAAGGAGCAAGAGGAAAAATGAAGACCTCCTGGCAGCTCTATTTAGATCTTGTTAAGGGACTGTGGCGCGAAAACCCTGTTTTTCGCCTGCTTCTGGGGATGTGTCCCACCCTGGCTGTTACCACCACGGCTCTGCAGGGATTCACCATGGGTATGGCCGTAGTCTTTGTTCTGATTCTCTCTGGAATAGTAATCTCTTCCTTCAGAAAATTCATCCCTCATCAGGTGAGAATAGCCACTTTCACCATCATCATTGCTACTTTTGTCACCATTACTGACTTAACTTTAGCAGCCACCTTTCCTCCTATGAGTAAGGCCTTAGGGCCATACGTTCCCCTGATTGTGGTCAATTGCATCATACTTGGACGTATGGAGGCTTTCACCTCCAAACAGCCAGTCTCCCGGTCTTTCATGGATGCTCTGGGGATGGGCTTAGGATTTACTCTCACTCTCATCATCCTGGGCAGTATCCGAGAACTCTTAAGCTCCGGCGCAGTATTTGGCTATCAGATTCTCACTACCCAGGCAGCCGGAGGATGGTTCCGGCCCTGGGTCATTATGATTCTTCCTCCCGGGGCTTTTATCACCCTGGGGATTCTTCTGGGAATAATAAATACCTTCAGTAGGAAATCTTAAGGTTGGCTAAGAGGACTGGCATGACAAGGAGACGTGGATGAGACTTCTACTTATCTTTATCAGCGCTACCGTGGTTAACAATTTTGTCCTTAGCTATTTTCTGGGAATCTGCCCTTTTCTGGGAGTAACGGGAAGACTCAAATCAGCCTTTGGAATGGGGCTCGCTACTACCTTTGTTATGACTTTAACCGGAGGGATAACCTGGGTTGTTTATCATCTCATCCTGGTAAGATTTGGAGTTCCTTTCCTACAATATGTCGCCTACATTCTGGTCATCGCTTCCCTGGTCCAAGTTATCGAGATGTTTATTCGAAAGTCTAATCCTTCTCTTTACCGGGCCCTGGGGATATACCTTCCTCTCATTACCACCAACTGTGCTATTTTGGGGCTAGCTTTGTTTGCTACCCTTAGAGACTATGGCTTCTTGCAGAGTATAGTTTACGGGTTTGGTGCTGGAATTGGCTTTACCTTTGTCATGCTTATTATGGCTGGTATCCGGGAGGAGCTAGATCTGGCGGATGTACCGAAACCCTTCCAGGGAGC
>CAYYHL010000335.1:0-2302 GCA_964471775.1 uncultured Clostridia bacterium | reverse complement strand
AAGAAAAAATATTTTGCTAGCTCCCCCTGATAAGGAAACCGCTTCTGGTGACTATAAACTAGGTATGGTTTGCTACAATGGGGAAGAGCTACATCCCTTTGGCCTGAAAGAAGAAGAACTGATTCAACACCTGGGTGTATTTGGCCGCTCAGGAGCAGGCAAGACAAACTCTGCCTTCTTGATGATTCAAAGACTGTTAGCAAAAAACAAGCCCTTCTTGATCTTTGACTGGAAGAGAAGTTATAGAGACCTTCTTTCCTGTCATAAGGATATGCTGATCTTTACTGTAGGGAGAAGAATCTCACCTTTCTTTTTTAATCCCTTGATCCCCCCTGTGGGAGTAGAGCCCCGAGTGTGGCTGAAGAAAGTAATTGAAATTATTGCCCATGCCTATTTTCTAGGAGAGGGTGTGATGTATCTTCTCCAAAAGGCCATTGATAGGGTTTATCAAGATTCAGGAATATATAAAGGAAAACTAGAAACAGTTCCAACTCTAGAAAAGGTTAAAACATGGCTTGAGCACTACAAAACCAGAGGAAGAGAAGCTCAATGGTTGGACTCTACATTGAGAGCAGTTGGGGCCCTCTGTTTTGGAGAGATGGGAAGAACCTTGAACGTTACTCACCAGTTCCCCTTAGAAAAACTACTTGAAAAGAATGTCATCCTTGAGCTGGACGCATTGCCCAATTCAGACAAGACCTTTTTCATAGAAGCCTTGCTCCTCTGGATTCATCACTACCGGCTGTGCCAACTCCCCAGAAACACCTTCAAACATGTGATACTAATAGAGGAGGCTCATCATATCCTTTTGAGGAAAAAGCAACAGCTAACAGGCCAAGAAACTATCACAGACGTCATCTTACGGGAAATACGGGAATTAGGTGAGGCAATCATCCTCATTGACCAGCATCCCTCTCTAATCTCAATTCCTGCCCTAGGTAACACATATTGTACCATCGCTATGAACCTGAAGCATGATTTTGACGTGCGCACAATTTCAGAGGCTATTTTGTTAGATCCTGAGCAAAGAGAATTTATCGGCAGGCTAGAGGTGGGCTATGGCATTGTAAAACTTCAAGGAAGATGGCCTAGTCCTTTCTTGGTCAAGTTCCCTGAGTTCGAGTTAAAAAGAGGAAGTATCACTGATAATGATATTGAAGAGAAAATGCGAGGTTATTTTGACCAATTCGACAGCTACGAACCCCAGCACGATGATCAGAAGGTTATTCGGGTTTTTCAAGAAGAAGGAAGAGAGGTAGTGGAACTGGATGAAAAAGCTCTGATTCTAGATATTGCCAAATTTCCTTTTTCTCCCATTGTCAAAAGGTATGATAGACTCGGATTCTCTTGCTACAGAGGCAACAAGTTGAAGGACAATTTAACAAAAAAAGGGTTGATAAGTGAAAGCAACATCTCTACCAAGAGAGGGAGGATCAAGCTCTTACAAACAACAACAAAAGGAAAAGAGCTCCTTAATGGCCTTGGCTGTGGCGTCAAGCATTACCCTCACAGTGGCGGCTTGGAACATGAATATTGGAAAGAAAGAGTTACTCAATTTTACAGAAATAAAGGATATAGAGTAGAGAAAGAAAAGATCATTAACTCTGATGATTTCGTGGATCTGGTGGCGGAAAACCAAAATGAACTAGTTGCTATAGAGTTAGAAACAGGAAAATCGGATTCCCTTCACAATATCAGAAAGAATCTGAATGCAGGTTTTGACAGGGTTATATCAGTTGCCTTAACGATAAAGGTGAAAGAACGCATCAAGGAGGAGTTAAAGAGGGCGAATGTTGACCAAAAGAAAGTTACGATTATGGATATTACCGAGATAGATTAGGGATAAAAATACGTCAGGAGTGTTACCAGGGGGGAGAGGATAGAATTGTGGTTCAGCGCAGTGATTAATGTGAAAGTAGGGGTTGTAGCTTGTTTTTGATCCTTAATTCTTCTTGATTTTAATTGTCTCTAAATCCTCTGGAACCAATTCTACTTCCTTACCTTTTTCCAGACTGTAAATTTCGCTCAGATCTCGGGGTATGCGTATAACAAGGCTCTGTCCAACAACCCCGATTTTTACCTTGACTTTTTTCGTTTTCTCCAGCTTGCTGATCTTCAGAGAATCCTCTGGGTGTATGTACGTTTTACCGCAGGAGCATTTCCAGCTTCTGACTTTATAGCCTTTATACCTTAGGCTAGATCTTGCAGCCATTTTTCCGCATTCACATGGAATCTTCTCCCATTTATTTACGTCTACCTGTTTTACCGACATGGATAACCCTCCAAAAAGTTTTATTATTCC
>CAYYHL010000334.1:0-2314 GCA_964471775.1 uncultured Clostridia bacterium | reverse complement strand
GAATTTGGAGCTTTTTACTTTGCCGTCTAATTTGGACTTTTTACGAGACCATCAATTTTGGAATAAGAGGGTTTTGCAGCGGCCAAGGATAGCGCTGTGGCCTGACCATGGATGTTTGTCGAGTTCTTTCAGCCCCCACACCAGTTTTGCTCGCAATGGATTTAAGTGTATGTATCGGATCAGTTCCAAGATTCCGGAAATCGGAGGTCGGAGGTCAGAGCCTCAGAATGAATGATTCGGGATTTTTTAGCATGGGGCCGAGCATTTTGCCCACTTTCCAGATGTCGGAAGTCGGAGGTCAGAGCCGCTTTCTCCATCTGAATCCGTGAGCTTGCTGATGAAATGGGCTTCGTATCTTCTCTTTGCCCAAGCCTCTCGCAAATTACTGCATACCGAACGGGATGACCTCCTGACTTGGTCTGTCAGAGAATATTTTTCTTCCAGAGGCCATTTCTTACTGATTTCGTATATATAGAACACCCAAAACCTTTCAGCTCACTCAGGCGAGGCGGGCGGGCCATTACATGTTGCAAAAGACCTGGGGCCTGCCCGCCATCGGCTTCGCCTTCAGGCGAGGCGGGCGGGCATCAAGTCTTGGTTGGCGTGGCATAGCATTAAAGGTTAAAGGCGTAAGGCTAAAAATTTACAGCAACCGTTTCTTCAGAATCGGCAGGTCCTCCTTGACCGTTTTCCAGACAATTTCAAGGTCAATACCAAAATACTCATGGGCTAAAATATTACGAATCCCCTTCATCATGCCCCAAGGCACATCCTCGTATTGTTCTTGTACTTCTATGGGCAGATGAGAAGAGGCTTCCCCAATTACTTCAAGATTGCGGATAACAGCATCTACCGTCTTTTCATCATTTTGCCATGACGCAAAATCGATACCATGGGTATATCGCTCAATTTTATTAATCGCTTCAACAATATCATCTATTCGAAACTGCCAATTTCTAGACGGCATGAAGCGCCTCCTGAAGAATCTGTTCACGAAACTGTTTTTTTAGGGCATTCTTGGTAACGAGATCGACAGAACATTGTAAGAGGTTTTCCAAGTATTCTTTCAGCTCAAGGAAACCAAATATCCCAGGAGTTTGCACAAAAGTTACCAGAATATCAACGTCGCTTTCTGCCGCAGCCTCATCGCGGGCTACAGAACCAAAAAGCGATAATGATGTCACGCCAAAACGTGATTCAATTTCACTGCGATGTTCAGCAAGAATTTTCAATATATTCTGGCGCCTCATAACCGTATCCTCTTAAAATGAGGGAAGTGGAAACCTTGGGGACATTGTTGACTAAGTTGAATAACTTTTTCTTTTAGCCACCCCTGTGCTATCCCGTCGCCACGGCTTCCGAGACTTTTAGGCTGACACGACACCCCAACCGTGATAGAAAATCTTCGCAATCTTCCCAGGTCATCCCGAATGCCCTCACATCCGCCAAGCCCACACGGCTGACGATCTCTCGCACGATTTCAAAGTCCTGCTCTTCGAAATCTGCCTCCATCATCGCTGACTCCGCCCAATCCACCAATTCTGTCAATGTGATACCATGATAGAGGTAATCAATCCAAAGAAGGCGGGGACATTCGTTCCGAACGTTCCTAACTCCGCCGGATCCCACTATAGAGGAAAGAGTAAGGAACGAAACCGAAATTTTTGAGTGCCGGCGACAACAAAATGACCTGGCAAACGTTCTTGATAATTTTCTATTAGCTTCTTCAATCGGGCCCATTTCATGTGCCTTTCTCTTACATTAATTCGGATCAAAATAATGCCCTTGGAAGGCTTTTTGAGCCGATAAACGAAGTCACCAAAATCCTTATCCTCTGTTAGCAAAATGCGTCCTTCCTTGTAAGCATCATACAAAACTTCGTCGTCAGGAACACCCGCTTTTTTCTCTAATACGTATAGGACATCATGTCCCTCAGCCCTCAAACATGCCACTAAGCCAGTATCACAACACTCATCAGCCAGAAACTTCAATGTACCCCTTTCTAAGCGAAAGCAATCTGTTCGTCAGCCAAATAATCAGCTGCAAATTCCTGAGCAGCAAAGATGTCTTCCCGCTTTAAGTGTGGATGATCTGCAATGATTTCTTCAACCGTCATGCCTCCGGCTAGTTTTCGTAAAATTTGCTCCACTGTAATACGCGTATCCTTAATTACAGGTTTCCCGAACATGACATTTGGGTTTATCTCAATTCTTTCATGTTCTTTCATAATTTCCTCCTGGAAAATAAATGGGGTCGGGTCTACACGGGCTGTTGCCCAAATAGCTCTTGCAAACACCACATGTTCTATGTATAA
>CAYYHL010000333.1:0-2317 GCA_964471775.1 uncultured Clostridia bacterium | reverse complement strand
TCTATTCTTTATGGTTAACTCCAAGGTTTACATTCCACGTCCAGAAACGGAAATCCTGGTGGACGAGGTCTCAAAATTGCTGAGGGACTCTTTCCTGAATGCCCACAGGCGACCTCTGATTGTTGATTTGGGGACAGGTTGTGGAAATATTGCTATGTCTCTGGCCCGAGGGATGCCAGAGGCGATTGTCTACGCGACAGATGTCTCCGGAGAAGCCCTGGGGGTTGCTGCCCACAATGCCGAGCTGCACCATCTTGAAGACAGGGTTGTTTTCATCAAAGGAGATCTCTTTGATCCCTTGAGGGAGGAGAATCTTGAGGGAAGAGTGGACGTGATTGTTTCCAATCCTCCCTACGTGGCAACCCGTGAGATAGAGAGTTTGCCGCCGGAGGTAAGAAGGGAGCCACGGATTGCTCTGGATGGAGGGAAAGAGGGACTAGAGTTTTATGAAAGGATTATTCCCCTCAGTTCCCGGTTCTTAAGGAGAGGGGCCCTTTTGGCTCTGGAGATAGGGCATGGGCAGCTCGAAAAGATACAGCATATGATAGCTCACCAGGAAGATATGGAGCCTGCCCGGGTTGTTAAAGACTATCAGGGAATTGACCGGATAGTATTATCAAAGAAAAAGGTGAGAAGGGAGGGGTGATTTGCTCTCCAAGGGGCATGTATCCCAAGAAGGGGAGAAGTTAGAGAGACGAGTTAGCCTGATAGCGATAGTGATGGTGATTTGTCTGGCAATTCTTTTGGTGAGAATCGCCTGGCTCCAGCTAGTAGAAGGGGAAAGGTATTTTCTTCTCTCCAAGAACTCCCGTCTTCGGCTTCTTCCCCTTTCTCCTACCAGAGGGGTTATTCTGGACAGGAAGGGTGAGAAGCTAGCTGGAAACGAGGCTCGTTTTTCCCTGGCCGCAGTTCCTTCCAATGTAGCTGAGCTGGACGAACTCATCAATGATTTGTCCAGGCTAGTCCAGCTGGACAAAGAAGGGGTGAGGAAAAAACTTCTTACCGCCCCTAATCCCTTCCGCCCGGTGAGCTTGAAGAAAAACCTGGGTATGCCTCTGGTAACCTTCCTTCTGGAAAGAGAGGAAGATTTTCCGGGAGCGGTAATTGTGACCGATCCGCTGCGTACTTACCCCTTTGCCGAGACAGGGTCTCATCTGGTTGGGTATGTGGCAGAAGTCAGTCCAAAAGAACTCGTCCAGTCCTCTTCTTTCGGCGTAGAGATGGGAGATCTGGTCGGGAAAATGGGGATAGAAAAGGCATATAACCGCTATCTTCAAGGAGAAAAGGGTGGTCGGCAGATAGAAGTCGACGCTTATGGAAGGCCTCTGAGGACAATCTCCGAGGCAGATCCGCTCTCCGGTTATGACACTTATCTTACCGTTGACCTTGAATTGCAGAAGGTAGCCGAGGAGGAGCTGGGCAGGAGGAAAGGGGCGGTAGTGATAGGGGATCCCCACACAGGGGAAATTCTCGCTCTGGTCAGCCACCCCAGTTTCAATCCTGGCCTTTTTTCCCGTGGTCTATCCCGAGAGAAGTGGGAAGAGCTGAGGAATAATCCCCAGGATCCCCTGGAGAATCGAGCAGTAAGAGGGGAATATCCTCCTGCTTCCACCTTTAAGATAATAGTGGCCGTGGCTGGGCTGGAGACTCATCGCATAGGAATAAAAGATACCTTCTTTTGCCCAGGGCAGTATCGGGTGGGCAACAGAGTCTTTAAATGCTGGAGTGAGTATGGACACGGAAGAATTGCTCTTAGGGAAGCTATTATCGACTCTTGCGATGTTTATTTCTATCAATTGGGGCTCAGGGTAGGAGTGGAGAAAATAGCACACTTTGCTAATTTATTTGGAATGGGAGAGCCCACGGGAATAGATCTTGCCTCGGAAACGCAGGGCCTTGTTCCTACTCCTGCCTGGAAAAGGGAAAATAGAGCTGATTCCTGGTATCATGGGGATACTGCCAATCTGTCCATTGGTCAAGGATACATTTTGGCTTCACCACTTCAGATGTTCAGGGTTATTAGTGCCGTGGCGAACGGAGGATACTTAATTAAGCCTTATCTGGTGAAGAGGATAGTAGACGTTCACGGTAAGGTGGTCAAGGAAAACTCTCACTCCCCAAGAAAGAAGATTCGTCTTTCGAGCCCTAATTTGAAGTTTCTCCAGAGATCCCTGGCAGGGGTGGTGAGGGAGGGGACAGGATGGCGGGCCAGGAATGAAACGGTGAGTATCTCCGGGAAAACAGGGACGGCTCAGACTTCAGATGAAGACAGGCCCCATAATTGGTTCTTGAGCTATGCTCCTTCTGATAAGCCTCG
>CAYYHL010000332.1:0-2322 GCA_964471775.1 uncultured Clostridia bacterium | reverse complement strand
GAGCCGATAATCGAGCCCGCTGGATCCATTTCAGCTTCATAGTCCCGCTTGGGGTTATAATCGGCACTGACAGCTTTTGCGGCTCGCTCACCCCAGTTGCTCGAGTTGGGAATCATTATTTGGCAGTACCTTCTCGCCAGAGGTTACTGTAAAGTCCGGTAGGTGTCAAATTGTCATAGCCAAGGAGGGTGTGAAGAACTTTCTAGAGGCTCCTTCTTACCGGACAAGAGAACACGCAATCCACAGATAAGCAAAAGGAGGCAGAGTCTCGAGACGGAACGACCACAACCTGACTTGAGGAGCAATGTACTCTGCAGGATTTCAACCCCACCTGGCTGTTGTTCTCTGACAGGTCCCAAGTCCAGTATTTGACTTGACAGAAGAAAGTCGCTGGCTAGCTCCTGTATAGCCAAAAACCGCCTTGTTCAGGCAGTCCCCGTACAATTGGAGCAAAAGAGGTAAAACGCACCTCAGTATTGGTATTAGAACGTCTTTTGAGCCTATAGAAATCCTGCCGAAGAGCTCCAGAGAATCACAAGGAAAGGATGATTCGCCCTTTGATTGAGCTCGCAAACTACCAATGTGAAGAGCCGAAAAGACTAAAGGACAAGACAGGTAGGTGAATGTCCGGATAATCCGAGAAGCCGTGTCGAGGTTTGCGAGAAGCAAAGCTCATCGTTCCGGGTTCTGACAAGTACCCAGATGAGACTAACCAGAAGGGTGGATTCCTCTTTTCTGGATCGAGCGGAAGAGTGCATTTCTTGCAGTCTGGAGCGGAGGCAGGGGGAGTATTCCTGGCAGGTAATCCCCGTGCAATTAGGGTAAAAGCACTCAAACCCTGTTCCATGTTGGCATCAAGCCCTGTTTTCGACCAAAAAGATCTTACCTCAAACGTCTGCAGAATGATAAGGGAAAAATGGTCCGTCCCTAGGTTGAGTTTCAAAAGGGCAGTGCGAACGACTGAAGGAACTAGAGGAAAATACAGGTAAGCGAGTATCTCGGATGATTAGGGAAGCCACATCCAGCTTTGTAAGAAAGAAAGACTATTCCATTAGCATTGGTGCCTCATTTCTTCCAAGGGAGGCGAGCGAAAACTATAGGCGAATAACTACCTATCCTTCCAGATCGGACTTGAGTCTTTTAGCAAGCATTTCTAAGGAAACGGGAAGGTGTAAGACTCACCTCATTAGAGAGGCTGTAGATAACTATCTTGGGAATAGCGGAATTAAAGACCAAAGAGGAAGGTAGCCAAGCAATGATGATGACTGATTCAAGAATGTACCCTCGACCTAGAGTCCGGAAACAGCAAGTCTCGAAATAGACATAACGAGAAAGATACTGAGTCGTGCCAGCTTCTTCCACACGTCTTCTTTACCTACCAATCCGTCTCAGCTTGCACCTTTGATAGTCACCAATTGACCACAAAACTCTGCTTTCTTTTCGTCGCGTTGGTCATGCGAAGCAGAAATAAGTCTAGTTCGAGTCCTGTCTCCGGACAGAACCCGGACCAACACCTTCTCGTTTGCAGGTCCAACCTGTTAGGCTCAAGTTAATAGGTATTAATAACACAAGCAGAAATCAACGGGCCATTCAATTCCTCCCCTTCCTCGGTCCACATCCTAACATTGTGCCTGGACCAGTTTTTGGGGGGCAGGTCAACTTGACAAAGTTTTTTCAATTGATATAATTAATAATTGATTGAAAATCCTGTTCCTTATGAGCCGATAAAGGCAAACTACCCGCAAGGGTAGGACGCAAAGCCATGGGTCACCGACACGGCGATCGCCAGGCTGCCCAAGCTCTTTGACGTAAGGAAGCCCGTTCTAGGAATAGAAGGGGGTTTTTTTGTTTTATATCCCCTCCTTTTTTGGCTCCTCAAGCTAACCACAGATCATTCCATGGGTCAAAATAGTCCAGAAAGCTAAAACCCACATCCCACTCAGCCCCGATGATCAAGCTCCTTTTGACCATCGGTCAATTTCGTGAGCCAGGGATCACCTTTTACCATACCTGCACCAAACCCAACTCCAGAAGAGAAAAGGTGAGGAAGGAGTTTCCGAAGATACTATTCACCAAAAAAACCTGAAGGAATACCAAGACCACTAGGAAGGGCTGATCCAGATAAGCCTCTTCGAGCTCCAGAAAATCATCTGGTGATCCTGAGCTCTGGTCAAGGTCGTAGAGGAGGTATCCATGGATAAAGGAAAGATATTTCCCCTTGAACCATCTTTCTTTGGTGCTTCAGGTAGTCCTTCGCTACCTTTATCCTGGAGAAAAAGGAAGCATGGTCCTTTCATAACAAAGCGTACAACCTTCATGATA
>CAYYHL010000331.1:0-2336 GCA_964471775.1 uncultured Clostridia bacterium | reverse complement strand
AGAGGGGCTGAATCCCCGGGATTACCCCCAATCCTCGGCTGAAACGGGTTATGTGAGTTCGAATCGTGCACGGGGAAGTCAGTATGATTCACAAAGGGGAACGCACGGGGGCTTAAGCACCATTATACCCCCTGCCTTTATTGCCCAGGCGGCAGAGAGTACGTTCAGCTAAAGGCTACCCCTCTTCAAAGACGACTTCGCAATAGGGGTCTCCAGCCGTCATCAGCTTGGTGCTAGATACCTTGATTTTGGGGTTTACTATCTCGGCAGCAACCTTCTCAAAGGCTGCCATCGCCCGGCAGAAGCTCGGCGGAATATCTAGCTTAGGGAACCAGATGCACGGGGGATAGAGTCGGTACCGGACCTTCTTGGGAGATTCTTGGATCAGCTCTATGTTGTAGCCAATGACATCGCCGGTTGCCAACTTGAAGTAGCTTGCAAGTGCCCAGGCATCATTGCCCCTAATACCGAACCCGGCCATCCCAGGCTTAACGTACCTCTCGGCATTTCCAGCCATAAAGGCGGAAAGGATCTGCGCAGTCTTCTCCTCACCTAGTACATTGTGCATCGTTTTCACCAGGTCTGCAAAATAGGCCCACCCAGTATTGGCTGAGGCTTTCGCCCTCCTTATCTCGGGCCATTCTTCCTCTGGTAGTTTTGGCATTTCAACCATAGTATCCTCCCTTACTGAATACGCTCCCCCGAGAAAAGCTTACTCGAACAGGTGCGGCTTGCTTTCGCGGAGCATCGAGATAAACTCTGAACCGTGCTGGTGGCCAGCGTTCATGAAATATTTTATCGTTTCAAGAGAGGCATTGTAAGGGATCTCACATCCCGATGATAAGATATAGGCACTGCCATCAGCTGCGGTCTCTATGCACGCTTTTACCGCCGCTTCGATCTGCTCCTTGGTTCCCCCGACAAACAGCTCTGTGGGGACATTCCCAATAACCACTGCCTTCTTCTGGGAGACCTCCACCAACTTTTTCAGCGAAGAGGGGCCATCAATACTTATGGCACCAGCCCCGGTGGCCACGAGGTCCTCCATAATTGGGTCGATATACCCGCAGATATGAATAGTAACCCCCGCCTTCCTCTGCTTAAAATAGGTAACGAGCTCTTCCTCATAGGGTTTTACAAACTTGGCATAAATATTGGGGGATATTAGGCTACATGAGGCCGCTGCGTCGGCAACATTTATCCCTACCTCTGTTTCTCTTTGGGCATCGCCAAATCTCTTTGCCACTTCGGTGGTAAAGCGCATTAACTCGTGAACGAAACCAGGGTCATCCATGGTGTCATAGATTAGCTCTTGGGCTCCTCTTAAAGCCACCGCGATATTCCAGGGACCGTTGAGCAGGCCAGCTATCCCCGGATCCTTGAGCATTGAGGTAACCCTCTCACAGGCCTCCAGGTAATAGGGGAGGCGCTTATCTCGTTTGGGGTCGGGGATATTCAGTTTGGCTAAGGTGGATTTTTCCTCCAGGATATGCCTCTTCAGGTGGGTTACAGCCTCTTCTGGAAACTCGATTTCACTTCCAACCGCTTCAGCTTCCAGATAAGCGTCTCCATATACCACTACGGAGTCTGGGCCGAGCACCTCGTGGGCCTTAACTACGGATTCTGCCAATTTATCGGGTTTCGTCAGGAATACCTTAAGGGGAACACCAGCAAGTTTAGCGCTATAGGGGCCGAGGACAAGCGTCACCGGGACCCTATCGGTATATTGTCTTCTGAAAGCAGCGATGATGCGGTCTCTTCCACTATATGATCTCACCTTAATACCCCCCTGCTCTTAGCTCACCTTTACCGGAAACACCCCGCTCAGAGATGTTTCTCATAATAAACCCAGCTTAGAGAAATCCTCTACCACGTCGTCGAGTCCTAACTCTGCCAGTTTTTGTTTAGTTGGTAGCCCTCTCTCAATATCCCAACCCCTTTCATCATAGTAATCATCAAGCACCCCGTTGAGCTCTTCTTTGGACAGGATTTTAGTCTTATAGTAATCGGTCAAGGGGGATTCTCCTCCCTCAGCGGTTTTCATCGGTTCAAACCATCTCTCGGGGATGACATCGTCCTTCCTCGTGAACCCTTCCCTAACATTGAGAACTTTATACATATTCCAGGTTCTCTCAGCAGCTAGGGTAAGCTCTTGAGGGCTTAATTCAATGCCGGTCGCCGCTGAATAAAGTTCAGCCAGTATATCAACCTGATAAAATCTATTCACGGACGCTCGAGCACAGATGCCTGAGCAATTAAAAATACTGTTCCAATCCTCAGCATGCCTTGTCAATCTACCGACATTAAACCCTAGAGGTGAGTAGTAGACATCTGCC
>CAYYHL010000330.1:0-2337 GCA_964471775.1 uncultured Clostridia bacterium | reverse complement strand
TCCTTCTATGCGTTTGAGAGAGAAACCCAGAAAGGAATCTTCCTCTTTGACCACATGCCTGATTTGAAGAGATACACTCTGGCATCAATGGAACCTATTTCTTTCGTATCCCGAGATGGATTCACTATTCATGGCTACATCACCTATCCTCCGGGAAAAGGTCGAGCCAACCTACCTATGGTACTCAATGTGCACGGTGGTCCTTGGTACCGTGATACCTGGGGATACAATTCTGAAGCGCAGTGGCTAGCTAACCGGGGGTATGCCTGTCTTCAGGTTAACTTCCGTGGTTCTGCCGGTTATGGGAAAGAGTTCTTGAATGCTGGCAACAAGGAGTGGGGCGGGAAGATGCACGATGATTTAGTGGATGCGGTCAACTGGGCTGTTGGACAGGGTATTGCCAACCCAAAGAAGGTCGCCATCTACGGTGGTTCCTATGGAGGGTACGCTGCTCTGGTTGGAGCTACCTTTACCCCGGATCTTTTTTGCTGCGCAGTGGATCTGGTGGGTCCCAGCAACCTCATCACCTGGATTGAGACAATCCCCCCTTACTGGTCCACTTTGCTGGCAACTATACACAAAAGAATAGGCAATCCGGATACCGAGGAAGAGTTCTTGAAATCTCGCTCCCCACTCTTCAAGGTTGACAAGATAAAGATCCCCATTCTGATCGCTCAAGGAGCTAACGATCCTCGGGTTAAGCAGGCTGAGTCTGAACAGATCGTTGAGACGATGAAGAAAAAGGGCATTGAATACGAATACATGCTCTTCCCCGATGAGGGGCATGGATTTGCCAAACCAGAAAACCGCCTCAGGTTCATTGCAGCCGCAGAGAAGTTCCTTGCAAAGTACTTGGGCGGGCGTTATGAGGAAGCCGTTCAGGATTCTGTTCAGTAACTTTCATTAGGAGGAAGTACCGATGATGAGAAAGAAATTGCTTCTTAGCGCCATGGTACTCACTTTGTTGTCTGGGAGTTGTCTCTTCAGTTCTCTTGCCGCGTCAGCACAAGCTGCCTTTACAGACCGCATCCAGACATTCGCACACGAAATCGAGCTTTTGCGCGAAGAACTAAGCATTCCTGGCATGTCCGTTGCGGTGCTTCAGGGGCAGGAGATCGTGTTCGCACGGGGATTCGGCTACGCCGATCTCCAGAACGAGATACCGGCCACCGAGAACACGCCTTACAACATCGCATCCCTCACCAAGACATTCGCGGCAGCAGTATTGATGAAACTAGTCGAGGCCGGTAAGCTGAACCTGGATGATGAGATGGCAGACATCTTGGAAGATACCCTTTTTCCTTTCCGTTTCCGGGGTGATACCATCCGTGGGTACGAGAGCTTTTGCGAGAAAATAAGGGAGATCGGTAGCGATAGGTCTTTCCCCCTTGCTTTCCTATTTCAGGACTACCACTGCGAGACGGAGAGGATTACGGTGAGGCATCACCTGACGCACACCTCACAAGGGGTGCCGGGTGAGGCATACCGGTACAACGGCTTCCTGTATGGGTTGCTATCGCTAGTGGCGGAGGAAGTATCAGGGAAAAGTTTTGAAAAGCTACTTGTCGAGAACATCATTGGGCCATTTGAGATGACCAGAACTGTCCCGAGCCAGAGCGAGAACCACCGCGATCAGGTCTTAGCTAAGCTTTCTAAGTACTATCGAGTAGACAACACGGGGGAATTCTTTCTTTCAGAATGGCCACCAAAGGAGCTCCTGGAAATCCTGAAAGCGAGTGGCATAAGTTTAGGCCCTTCTCTAAACGCCGGAGCCGGGATGATATCGACAGTGCTCGACCTGGCAAAGTTTGACGTGGCGATGGACCGAAACCTGATCGTTTTGGAAGAATCCAGAGAGGCAATGTTCACCTCGGCTATCTCTAACAGCGGCCAAGTCTTGCCTTACGGAATGGGCTGGTTCGTACAGGAACATATTGGTGTTAAGATTGTCTGGCATTATGGATGGGCGCCTGATGCCTATTCGTCATTGATATTGAAAGTGCCAGAAAAGGAGATAACCCTGATTCTTCTTGCAAACAGTGACGGGGCTAGCGCACCGTTCAACCTTGGAGATGGCAACGTGTTCACCTCACCATTTGCAGTCACGTTTATCAACCTGTTCACCGATATAGAAGTCCCGCTGCCCTAGCTTCCGGGCAAAAACAGAAAAGCCACTAAGCAGAAAGGCATGAAATGATCCGCCCAACCATATCACAAACACATGCAAACAGACTGTCATCCATCAAAATAGGGAGGAAGAAGAGTACTTCCGGTGCCTCTCAGCTCCGGGGCGGGAACGCAACGAAGTTAGAACTTTTTTCGAGAACACCAGAGACG
>CAYYHL010000329.1:0-2337 GCA_964471775.1 uncultured Clostridia bacterium | reverse complement strand
CAGAGAGCAAGCATATTTTGAGACGGGCATGGGATTGGGTTCAAAGTGTCCCCTACGCGGTTACAGCTCGGTGGGTCTTCTATCGGTTGCTACAAGATGGCATATACGCTGACAAGAAAGGATACAAACACCTGCTCGGTATTCTTTCAAAGGCTCGAAAGGGATTTTATGGACCATGGAAGCCTTGGTCCCTAGCCGATGATACTCGGGCACCTATCCTGATGCAAAGGGAGGGCTTCTACACTCTTCATCTACGCGGGTGGGGGTTCAAGACGGAGACTGAGTGGCTAGAAAAAGTTAAAACGGAGCTTAACTGTCAACTGGACCGTTGGGTAGATCAGCCAATCTATGCCGAGGTCTGGTTTGAGGCTGCAGCTATGCAGGGTCAATTCCTTCACTATGCTAATCCCAACTTACCCCTTCTCGCCTTCCACGGAGATGTTTCGATTCCTGAGAAATGGAGAGCAGCGCAAAGGCTGTCTGAACGATGGTTAGAATTACGTAAACCTATCCATATCTTCTACTATGGGGACCTTGATCCTAAAGGGTTAATAATACCTTTGTCAGCATGGTCAGATATCCGATTCTGGATACTAGCATTACTGATAAAAGAAGATTCGTCCTTGGATAAAGAGTGTATGAGGGATTTTATTTTCACCAGGGTTGGTATCAACAGGGAGCAAGTAGCTGATCTTGATATTCCAGAGAATCCAGAAAGACCTGGGACCTATCAGTGGGAAGCACTGAGTGATGAGCAAGCCGAGACTTTGATTGAAAAATCGAGTGAATTACTTGACCCAGATGCCTTTTCCCGGAATGAAAAGGATGAGTGGGACATAACGGAGCAGCTACGGGACTCAATCCAGAATTTAGGAAAATAAAAGAAGTCTTTTTTGAAGGAAGAAATCAAACTATGCCTAAAGAACCAGCTCTGAGAGCTACTCACCTGGACTGGGATAGAGAGCTTTGCAAAAAGGGTTGCAAGGAGTGGATCCCTTGGTACAAAGACAGGAAGGGCAAAACGTTTTATGGCTGTAGGCTTGGCCTAATACCAGAGAGGAACATTACTCAATGGTATTGCCGCCATCGTAAGCCAAAGAAAAGAGGGCTGGAACCTAGGATAAAGCCCTAATACAAGAGTGAGGATAAGCAATGCCTGAAGTAACACCCATAAAAGACCTAAAAGCATACCTGGAGCCCGAGCAGGTCGAGAGGGTCATTTCCGCTGCCACCAACCGTCGGGACGCCCTGCTTGCCCGTATTCCATGGCGCAGTGGTATCCGGGTCTCTGAGCTCGTTGGCATAACGGTACCTGACATTGACTTCGAGGGCAGAGCTATCTTGATTAAAATCCAAAAGCAGCGAAAACGGGATGGCAAGACGATTGAGAGGAGACGGCTCGTTCCTATTGACCAGGGCACCTTGGACATGGTGAGGGAGTACCTGGAGTGGCGAAAGCAATTTCCATACAAGGGTGACCTACTTTTCCCTATCACCAGGCAGAGGGTTGATCAGATTTTTTGGAGATTGGGAAGGAGAGCGGGGATAAAGGAGATTGGCGATCCTGCTATTTCCAAGCATAGGAAACTCCACCCACATGTGCTGAGGCACAGCTTCGCCATACACGCGGTGAAGAAGGGAATGGCAATTGAGCGGCTCCAGAAGATACTGGGACACCAATCGCCGACCACAACCAGCGTTTACCTCCAGTTTTCGGCGGCTGACTTGCACGAGGACTATGACAAGATATGGAAAGAAGATGAAACAGCGGAGACCACGGATTAAGAAAACACGAAGAGAGCCAACCAGGGAGAGGAAAGTCAAGAATCCTCTGAGAATAACCGGCTTCTGGGGGCGGGGAGCCAGTCTGTATAGGCCTGGGCGGTTTATAAAGGGGTATTTCATCGAGCATGGCGAAGCTTGTGCTGCCGATATCTACTATGCCTTAAGCGAGGAGATAGAGCGCCTCAATAAGGAAAGGATTGAGATAGGCGAGAAGCCTTTTAGGAGGCCAAACTACTCAAGTTTTAGCCGCTATTTCTATTGGTTCGTTATATTGGGGTTTATAGAGCGCACTGATAGACGAGAGCCAGCTATTTATGATTTCTTGGAGAAGCGAGTGTTCTATAGGCTAACCGATAAGGGTAAAGTTGAGGTGCGAGCCTGGGAGGACCCGGTGAGAGCAGCGCACCCTGAGTTTCGTTGAGCGGAGCCTTTTCTTCGACTTTCTTTCAGCCAAGAGCCTGTTATACTCCTCAATGTAAGCATCATTACAGAATAGTCCGCAGCGGCACCGCCCTAATTCTTTAATGTCATCCAGCACAAACTCACACGGAC
>CAYYHL010000328.1:0-2347 GCA_964471775.1 uncultured Clostridia bacterium | reverse complement strand
ATGGTGATAAAGGGAAGCAGGGTGACATTGACTCCAATCTGAGCCCCTTTTTCAATAATTGGCCCCTTCATACAGCGGCTGGAGTATTGGCAGCCGGGATGAATATCATTGGCCACGACCACCCCCGGCGCCATAAAGACATCGTCCTCAATCACCGTGTATTGAGCAACATAGACACCACAGTGAATCTTGACATTGTTGCCGATGACACATCCATAGTCTACCACCGAATTGTTCCATATCCTGAAATTGTCGCCAATAACATTTTCCTCCCTGATGAGCACATTATGCCCCGTCTGTAGATTGTCTCCTATCCTTGAGCCACAGTAAATGACCGATCCGCTTCTGACCCTGGCATTCTTGCCTATGATCAGTCTCTCAGATTGGAGAATCCTGTCAGTTGGGTATCCCACCAATACTCCTTCATCAATTTCACAGCCACCTCCCAACACAACCCCCGTATTTGATATTGCCGAACGCGGACTCATAGATTTATCCTTCCCGTCTTCCCCCCGTTCTTTAGGGATTCATTTATCTTCTCTATTATCTTGACTACTTGATAGCCATTCTCGCCGTCAGTAAGAGGTCTTTTACCTTCTTTGATGCATCTCAAGAAATGAGTCAGTTCTGCCTTCAGGGGTTCTCCGGGTTTCAAGCGAGGAATGACAATATCCCCATATCTGTACGAAAGCTGAAACTCGCCAAAGCTATTGTGGGAATTAGGAATTAGAACTCCCTTATCGTAGATTCTAACCTTCTCCAAAATTTCTATATCATCGTACACGACCATTTTCTTACTGCCCACTACGGTCATATTTCTGATCTTACAAGGATCAAGCCAGCTAAGATGCAGATTGGCTACCACCTTATCAGAGAAATTCAAAGTGACGAAAGCGACATCTTCGTTATCCGAGAGAAAGTGACTCTGGCCGGTAGCCACCACCTGGCATTTGTTTTCTTCTAGACTATGATTCAGAAGATACAGAATTATTGAGATATCATGAGTTCCAAGATCCCAGACGACATTTACGTCATCCTGAAAGAGCCCTAGATTCCGTCGCTGAGAGGAGATATAAAGAAGATCTCCCAGTTCACCCGAGTCGATCAGCTCCCTTAGTTTGTTCACCGCCGCCGTATACAAGAAAACGTGTCCCACCATCAGTACCTTGCCTCTTTTCCTGGCAAGCCTGATGAGTTCCCGGGCTTGCTGACTGGTCTGGGTCAAAGGCTTTTCCACAAAAACATGCTTTCCTGCCTCCAGCACTCCCTTCGCCAGCTCAAAATGGGTATGTACGGGGGTAGCGATAGCTACTGCTTCCACTGCAGGATCATCAAGAATCTCCTGGTAATTCTGTGTGACCCTAGGCTCAGGATAAAGACTCTCAATATATCCAAGTCTTTCCTCGTCCAGATCACAGCAGTACTTCAGCTCACTTTCCGGAATCTGAACAAAACTCCGAATCAAATTCGGGCCCCAATAACCACAGCCAATGACGGCAACTTTGATCGTTGTCATATCGCTAGTCACCTCCCCCACTAAAGAGCAGTTAAACTCTAGTCTTGGCGCCTGCAAAGAATGTCTTTATCTCAGAGGCGACCTTTGCAATCTCTTCCCCAGTTAATTCCGGAAACATTGGCAGAGAAAGAATCTCCTTGGCGCACTCTTCCGCTCCCGGAAAATCACCTTCTTTATATCCCAAATATTCGTAGGCCTCCTGCAGATGAAGCGGCACAGGGTAATGAAGCCCTGTACCTATACCTTGTAGTGTAAGCCATTCCTGCAACTCATCCCTCTTGTGTGTCCTAATCACATACAAATGATAAACATGTTTGGCGCACTCTGCCTCTAAAGGCCTAACTACCTCATTTACATCCTGTAATAGGCCATCATAAACCGAGGCACTTCTTCGCCGCAATCTATTCCATTCGTCCAACATTCTTAGCTTTACCTCTAGGATAGCGGCCTGTATCTCGTCAAGCCGACTATTAGCGCCTTCGACTGAATGTTCGTACTTCTTTATCTGCCCGTGGTCTCTGAACATTCGTACCTTTTGAGCAACTTCCTCATCATTAGTAACCACAATTCCGCCATCCCCAAATGCCCCTAAATTCTTGCTGGGATAAAAGCTAAAGCAGCCGGCGTCTCCGATAGATCCTGCTTTTTTGTCTTTGTATTCTGCCCCATGAGCCTGGCAGGTATCCTCGACGACCTTCAGATCATACTTTTTCGCTATTTTCATTATTGCGTCCATGTCCGCAGGCTGACCGAACAAATGGACTGGGACCATTGCTCGAGTTCTTTCATTTATCTTTTCTTCAATCTGTGAGACGTCAATGTTATACGTTT
>CAYYHL010000327.1:0-2351 GCA_964471775.1 uncultured Clostridia bacterium | reverse complement strand
TAATGGGGTAAATTATGCCCTTAAAGTTTTGATGGAAAAAGAAATTCTGGAGAAAAGTAAGAAGGGAGAGTATAGATTTGTGGATCCATTTTTTGCTTTCTATCTACGCAAGAAGGGACGAGGGAGTAGCAATATAAGCTTTGATGATGGTAAAGGTCTCTAATTTCCGCGTACAACCGTAGATTTTTTTCTTTCCCGGAAGAAAAATTCTTGCTCAAGATTGTTTTGGGGTCCAGTAGGTCGACTGCCTCGATGTAGGACTTCGGACTGTTCATTATTTCGGTGAGGATTGTCTCGAGAGGATGAGGGGTGTAAAGAAGGAGATACCGTGTCAAATCATTCAGCTCGAGAATGCTGAAAAAGCACCTCATGCCGTCAAAAGTTGAAGCACCTGCCTGACAGAGATTTCCAACAAACAGCAAGAACTTTTCCAGAGATTTGATATGAGCGTTTGCCTTCCTGTACTTACCTGATACACCATTCAACGCGTTTGATTGACAGAGCAGTTACGTATGTTAGTATAACCAATGTCAAAAAAATTCTTTTGGTGACATTTTTTGTAGCATGGAAGCCCGACTTGGGAAATTAGAGGAGAAACGTGCAGATTTGAGAAAAGAACTCCTCGATACTTTCCGGCACCAAATCAAAGAGAAATACAGGTTTCTCAAAGGGCAGCCTCCGGAGAGAATTTTGTGGGAGGTGGTTTCACCAGAGAATATAAAGAAAATTAAGGATTTAGTTATTTAAGAGGCGCATACCGATAAGAAAGAACCCGTTGGATCCGGGTTCAATATTTCGGATTGGAGGTTCTACCAGGAGTGAAAGATAGAAAACCGGAGATGAAAATATGAGTAAAGAGGATCCCGCCATCGGGGGGCAGGCGGTTATAGAAGGGGTAATGATGCGCTCTCCAAAGTTTTTCACCATTGCTCTGAGAAAGCCAGATGGGGGTATTCTGGTGAGAAAGGACCCCTATGTTGCTATCACCAAAAGAATAAGATGGTTAGATATTCCCATCATAAGGGGCGCCATAGCTCTGGTGGAGTCTTTGTATCTCGGCATAAAAGCCTTAACCTTTTCGGCAGATCAGGCCATGGAGGAGAAGGTGATAGAAGCCACGGGTAAGGTTGATCATGAAATAGAATCCGGGGGCAAGGCGTTTGGTACCCTCTGGGTTACCCTGATGGTGGTTTTGGGTCTTGGTCTTGGCATAGGCCTCTTTTTTTATCTTCCCCTGGTTATCACCGATTTTCTCGGTGTGAAAGGGGGGATACTTTTCAATCTGGTGGATGGGATGGTGAGGGTGGGCATCTTTCTGGTTTATATTTGGGCCATTGGCCTGTGGAAAGAGACCAGAAGGATATTTGAGTATCATGGGGCGGAACACAAAAGTATCGCTACCTTTGAGGTAGGGGAAGAGCTCACCATAGACAACGCCAAAAAGCACACTACGGTTCATACCAGATGCGGTACCAGTTTCCTTATTGTGGTGATGATAGTGAGTATGGCTGTTTTCATCTTTCTGGGAAGGCCAACCTCCATATCCGAGCGCTTAATGAGATTTCTCTTTATTCCACTTATTGGCGGCGTCTCTTACGAAATAATAAAACTCTCCTCTCGCTCTAACATCCGATTCATCCAGCTTCTGGTTAAGCCTGGTCTTTGGCTGCAGAAAATCACCACACGTGAGCCCAGCACCGACCAACTGGAAGTAGCTATAGTGGCCCTGAAAGAAGCGCTGGATAAGTCGGAGGCTCAATCTGAAAGTTCCCGGTAGTATTTGACCTTCAAGGGGGAATCTCCCCTATCCACGACGACTTTTATCTTTTTCTGGGCCGTTACTTCTTCACTTTTCACCACCTCCCCCAGCGAGACGATGGCGAAAGAGTTTGATCGCACGCTGATGAGGTTAGAAAGACCTCGAAAGATAGCCTCGCTCTCATCGTCCTCATCTATATAGCCATCCTTATCGTCGTCTACGCCATTGAAACCCCATTCTTCCATGAGGGGAACCTCCATTATCTCTCCAATTTCATTGAGGGGACCCTTCTTGCCGTCACAGTATCTGATGATGGACTTAGCCAGCGACGAGTCTACACCAGGAAGAGCCTGAAGCACTTCTTTGGGAGCAGTGTTAAGATTTATTCTTCCTCCGAGAGGAACCTCAGGAGGATCGGCCACAGTGATCTCATCTAGAATCGGCCAGTCTCCTCCCTGTTGAATCTTAATGGTTCTCCAGTCCTCCCCCACATGCATGTAACCCACTTCTCCTATGTTAGGAAAGAGTCTGTTCTTCACCACGAAGATGCTATAATCCTCTTTGTCCTTTCCTTCTCCCACCATGGGGAGCC
>CAYYHL010000326.1:0-2364 GCA_964471775.1 uncultured Clostridia bacterium | reverse complement strand
TGAAATACGTGGTCGGTGTCGCTTTTGTGATATTAATGCCGGTCTTGTCCAGGGCGGACCTGAACAACTTGATGTGGGCGCACTTTCCTGCAGAAAGGCACATATTCCTCGTCAATGAAAAGACAGGAAGCTATGAGACGAACGGTCAGTTTGGGGGCATTGGAAATTTCTACATATCGCTAGAAAAGAAGAAAGTCATCTTCAAGGGTTTGCAGCCAATAGAGGCGCACCTGGGTCCGGCGAGCAGGGCCAAGTATGAGTTTCTCATTGAGCAGTTTGACCTGACCAAGGTTATCAAGCTAGACGAAAGCAATTACGTCTTTGAAGGCAAACGAGCCGGATTCTATGAACGAAAATGCTCTGGAAAACTGCGAATCAGGAAGACTAGCCCGTTTTTCGCAGAGGTGGTTTCCTTTGAAATGAATGAAATAGGGCAAAGGTATAAGGTCGTCATGAACAAATATACCCTACCAAGAACGGACGGCGCCAGGGCGTTACTAGAGGAGTTCAGTTCTATCTTCTTTGGGAATTACTATGCAGCAATGGGCGACGATTCTATCGTTTATTAGTAGATAGATTGCCCCGTTTATAGGCTATCGGCTTGCTAGAAGCCGGGCAGTCTTCTCAAAGAGTTAGCCAAATGAGGATTTCCTTGCATCTTTCACCTTGTACTTCAACAAACAATAGAGAGGATCGACCGTAGGAAAGCGAGAGCATATCCCATGGTTAGAGGCGCATGGGAAAACTCCGCTTGATCTTTCAACTTCCCTCAGCTTTGAAGAGATCACGCGCGTACTACTCAGAGGGGTTGTACAAAGACGGTCAGAGATCTCTAAATACGACAGGTGGAAAGATTCTATGCGGAAAGCACTTATTTTTATCTTTGCCATATCCGTTGTGCTTTTGGCTTGTTCTGTCCAAGGTGCGAATCTTCTCAAAAATAGTCAATACGAAGCTATTAAGACACTCAATGGCGCCTTTTTTGAAGAATATAAGAAACTAAATGAAATACAACTCAGGTTGATAAGACTATCATCCTATGACACGGCTAATAGATATAATGATACCTTCCTGGATGAAGCCATAGATCACGTTACCTTTACAATGAACCTATGGAACTATGAATACCGGTTCGTAAAATGGCTTCCTACTATCAGAGATGAGTTTTTTCTTGAATATTTATGCGAACTAGCTAAGAGTTTAGAACTTGTCAAAAAAAAGACACTCTGCAGGTTTAACCCTGTCAAAGCTACGATAATTCAACTTTCACAACCCAAATATACTGCACCGCTTGATACAGATGTCCTGAAAGAACTTGAGGATGCTCAAATTGCCATGGAGGCAGGAATTAAGCTTCTCGACAGGATCTCTGCGCAATTTTCAGCCGATGCCATGTGCTCAGAAGATAGAAGGAAAAAATGAATACTGGCTAACTACGGTATGAACTATGACTGGGATTTGGCCTCGCTCAAACCTAGCATGTTATACCGATCGTTATGCGGCCTGTAGCGATAAGGCGCAACTACCGATAGACAAGAGGGCGGCAACCGGGCGCGATAACTAACTGAACTCTTGAAATTCTCCTCATCCCGACTTGTCCCATGTTTCTAACGCAAATCAATTATCCTCATCTATCTGCTCTCCGCTATCTCCCCCAATGATCAGTTGTTTGTCGATGGTCTGAAACTGGAAGACTATTTTCGGAGGTGCTTTGTCTTCCCCCAGGTGCAGCTTGCCCATCTTCACTGCCACATCGGCAGCCCGTATCCTTTCCCTCGAATTTTCCTTGTCCATCTCCTCATCCAGCACCTTGATTACCTTGTAATTGAGAATTGCGCTTGCGGGTTTAAGTCCTCGAAGTAATTCAGGCAGGTCGAGCTTTTCTAAGTACTGTCGGTAACGGGAATTGATGGTATTCTGGGAGTATCCTGCTATTTCCATAGCCTTGCGGATTGAGTATCCTTCTCGGACCAATTCCTTGGTTTTTTCCATCCTTGGAGTCAGCCTCTTCTCCCGCTTCTTTATCTTGCGCCTTTTAATGGCTTTTTTCTCCCTCAATATCTCTCCGGGAACAATTGCTTTAATCGGGCCTTTCTCCTGACAAGCCTCACATGAGGCGAAATTTGCGTGCCAGTATGGAACCATAACAGGGTAGGGGGGTCTTTGGGGCGATGTGCCTCGACCTTGGCAGCCTTCTAACACATTTCTAACAAAATATCCCAAAACAGCAAAAAGCAAGGGGCAAAACTTCATCTTCAAAGGACCGTAAGTCCTTGACATAAAGCCTCTTGTTTGCTATGGCTTCTCCATGTTTTGGGTTTGTTTTAGGCTCATAACCCGGAGGTCGGTGGTTCAATTCCACCC
>CAYYHL010000325.1:0-2373 GCA_964471775.1 uncultured Clostridia bacterium | reverse complement strand
TGAGGAGGGGAACATAGAGGAAAGCCAGCGCTACCCCAAGGCCTAGATGAATAGATCTTTGAAGAAAGGCAGTGATAGGGGAAATACCGGCGGTGTAAAACTGGAAGATGGACATGGAGATGGCCACAGCAGCCACCCCCATTCCTACTAATCCTTTGAGCTCCCGCCGGACGAACACTTTTCTGTCGGGACGAGAATCCACATTTTGTTCATTTGGTCGGGAATTCATAAACCCCGCTAGAGAGAATCTTGAAGCTGCGAAGGGCATCTCCTCTTAAGAAGATGCCCTTCCGTGTTGACCATCTGCCCTATTTCAAAATGCCCTTTTCAATATAGTACGCTTCAGCTCCTGGATGAAGAGGAATGGCCATTCCGTCAAGAGCACTTTTCAACGTTATGTAACTAGCCACTCGAGGTAGACCCTTGTCGATCTGCTCGAGGCCCTTCTCATCAAATATCACCGTGAGAAGATCGTAGACCAAATCTGCCGGGATGTTCTGGTGAGCCACCATTTGAGCTAGTACCGTTATAGATTGTCTATCTTCTATGTCGTAGTAGAGTCCGCGAGGTATAACTACTTGAGCGTAGAAGGGGTGTTTGGCCTTGAGCTTGTCGAAAACATCATCGGGGATCTCAACCAGATCCATATCAGCCACCAGGCAGGGTTCTGCAACGGCAGGCATCCCCAGTCCTCCGGTGAAGAAAGCAGCATCCACTCTCCCTTCCTTAAGGAAACCACCGGCTTCCTCGGCGCTGATGTGCTCGGCCCTGATGTCGTCGAAAGTTATCCCGTAGATTGCCAGAATATTTTTGGTGTTCACTTCCGTACCACTTCCCAGAGGTCCCACAGCTACTTTTTTCCCCTTAAGATCAGCTACAGATTTGATCCCTGCGTCTTTTAGGACCAGGATATGGATGGGCTCCGGATAGAAAGACGCTACCCCTCTGATGTTCTTCGCCGGTTCCTCAAAATCAGCCAGCCCGTTGTAGGCGTAGTGAGCTACATCATTCTGCACCAGGGCGAAATCAGTGAGTTCCTGAGCAATGAGTTTGCAGTTAGCTACTGAAGCACCGGAGGATTCCACAGTGGCCCTCACTCCCGGAAGGAACTTGTACACAATCCTGGAGATAATTCCTGATAGGGGATAATAGGTGCCCGCAACCCAACCAGCAGCAATGGTAACGAGTTGAGGTTTTTCAGCGCATGCCGCAGGCACAAGAGTGGAAATGACCAAGAGAAAAGCCAACAACACTATAGCTACTCTCCCTTTCATTTAGTTCACCTCCTTTCGTCGTTTTTTATTTGACCGGGGTTCCTATTTTTCCGGAAAGCCCCGGCTAGTTATTAACCACTCGGCCATCAACTACAGCCATCAGCTGTCTTACCTCAGACGTATTCTAGGTTATCGCTCGCCTTTGTCAAGCACACGCACAAACACCAGGATTTCTCTCTCTACTTTCCTCATTTTTTTATTCATTATCCTCAAGAAAAGGACACAGAATCTTGGGAAGACTCTGATGAAGAATATGCGGACAGTACGGAATCCTGGGGTAGTGGAAGGAGCAAGTATTTTTACTCGGCATTTCCTCTCCCTTTGTATTCAAAATTACTTAAAATGACCTATTTTAAAGCCCCCATAGTCAGCCCCTTCACCAAATGCTTTTGCACCAAAATTGTGAATACTATTACAGGGATAAGGGCAAGTACTCCTCCCGCAGTCATATAACCCCAATTAATACCAGTTTCCTTCATAAAGCCAGTGATACCTACGGGTAAAGTTACAGCTTTACTCCCGGTCAGAATCAAGGCAAATAGGAACTCGTTCCAGGAAAAAATAAAGGTGAGTATTCCTGTTGCTACTAATCCTGGAGCCACCAGAGGTAGGGCTACGTTCCAAAAAGCACCAAAATCGGAGCACCCATCTACTAGAGCACTCTCTTCAATTTCTCGAGGAATCTCCCGGAAGAAGCTTCTCATCATCCACACTGCGAAAGGTAGATTAAAGGTGAGGTAAGTTATGACCAGACTCCAGGGAGTATCCAGTAAGCGTAGATTTCTCATAATAACATAAATGGGAATAATCGCAGCCACTGGAGGCATCATTCTTACGGAAAGTATCCAAAAAGCAATATTATCGGCTCCCTTAAATCTAAATCGGGCTAAACTATAGGCAGCCAAGGAACCAAGGACAAGAACTGCTCCTGTGTTCAGGGAAGCAACTGTGAGGCTGTTTAGTAGATACTTCATAAAAGGAGAGAATTGAAATATGTGCTTATAGTTTTCCAGCGTAGGCTGAAAGACCCACTTGGGAGGGAAACTAAGGGCGTCTAGTTCGGTTTTGATAGAAGTCAAGAATAAGACCACAGGAGGGA
>CAYYHL010000324.1:0-2380 GCA_964471775.1 uncultured Clostridia bacterium | reverse complement strand
AAGGAGGAGAAAATGAATATTGCGCTCAACCTGAAAGAATCTCAATTAGAGAGCGTGCTAGAGGTGTTAGGAAAAGCTGGCGATACTCTGGATATTGCGATCAATATTGAGGACGAGGAGTCCAGGAAAAAAGTCTCAGGTCTTACCTCAAGTGCCGGTGAATGGCTAGAAGGGCAGGAGAAAGAAGGGGAAGACGAGGAAAAAGGAGCCAGTGAACAAAAAGACTGGTAGGCTGCGACTGAAAGTTGGAAAAAAGAAGCTCCATGGCAGGTGACTCCGTGAATCTCTCACGTCCAAGTAGCATTACATTAGTCCGGCCAGGCCAGAGGCCAATGCAATCCGAAATCCCTGGTCAGAACGCCACTTCGGTGTTTGGCCCCTCTGATAAGGGTGAGTTGACATTACGGCAAAAATCTTATAATGTAAGAGGGTTAAAAATCGATTGCTGCGCATTCATAGAAAAAGAAGAAATCTCTTTCACAACCCCTCCCGAAATATCCGTAAGGTACCAGATTTTATCTCCATTGTTGTGTCGCGAAATGCGGGGGTTGACATTACGATTATTTTGAGTATAATTTGATTGTTTTACTCAATCATAATCAAACGGTTGCGAGGAGACGCTGATGCAGACAAGTATTTGCTACACGGAAAGGGACAGATGGCTTTTGGATCAGGTAAGGCGAAAGGCAAACCTTGAAAGAAGAAGTATGAGCTCAGTGATCCTCAGTATTTTGGAAGGGTATTTCATTAATGGCAGAAAGATAGGAGAAATCCTCCAAGATATGGGTCATCTTTCCTCGGGGCGGTTGAGTGAAGCATTGGAAATCCAGGAACAGGAAGAAGGAAGGCGACGCCTAGGGCAAATACTCTTAGCTCAGGATTTTGTCAAAGAGAAGGATTTAGAGAGCGCACTAGTTATTCAGAAACACATAAGTCATAATTGAAGTGAGACAATTTTAGGCTGATTGTTGTTTATCATGAGGCAAAAGATTAGTTCCAAAAAGAAGAGAAACGAGAAAACTACGTGCTTCTGCGACAAAAAGGTGCCTGTTAATAAGGAGAGTGAGCTATGGACCTTCATTCCCTGCTTGAAGAAATGATGAAGCGAGATGCATCAGACTTACATCTTGTAGGTGGAGTCCCCCCGATCTTGCGTGTTGATGGGGATTTGACGATGCTAAAGGAGAAAACCCTGGAGTCTGAGGATGTGAAATCTCTCGTTTTCTCGGTCATAAGTGCCGAAAAAGTAGCCGAGTTCGAAAAGACTCGTGAACTGGACTTTTCTTTCGGAGTAGATGGAGTGGGGCGTTTTCGCGTCAATGTTCATTTCCAACGAGGATCGTTGGCAGCAGCCCTTAGACGTATCCCCGATCGCGTACCCTCTCTTTCCGAACTCAATCTTCCCGAGACTCTGCACGAGCTCGCTCTTAGGCGGAGGGGATTCATTCTGGTGACGGGCCCGGCTGGCTGCGGCAAGTCAACCACCCAGGCTTCTATGGTGAGAATAATAAATGAAAATCGGTTCGCACATATTATCACCCTTGAGGATCCCATAGAATATCTGCATTACCATGAGAAGAGCGTGGTTGAGCAAAGAGAGGTAGGATCAGACACCTTCTCCTTCGCTGAGTCCTTGAAGCGTTGCCTTCGCCAGGATCCCGACGTTATTCTGGTCGGAGAAATGAGGGATCCAGAGACTATTGCTACCGCTGTTACCGCAGCTGAGACTGGGCATTTGGTCCTGGCTACCTTGCATACACCTGACGCCCCGGGGTCGATAGATAGGATAGTTGATGTTTTTCCCGCTCACCAACAGCCTCAAATAAGAACCCAACTGTCCAGCATTCTGCAAGCAATAATTGCTCAGCTTCTCCTTCCTAAGAAAGATGGTGGGGGAAGAGTACCTGCCGTGGAGATACTAATCGCTAACTCTGCAGTGAGAAACCTAGTGCGGACCGGCAAAACTCACCAACTGCCTACGGTTATGGAGACGGGAGCTCAATTGGGAATGCGAACTATGGACCAGGCCCTCAAAGAATTGGTCATCAAGGATATGGTCAGCTACGAGACGGCTGTGGTGAGGGCAAGAAATAGAGCTGTCTTTGAAAAATCAATGACCTTTAGTCCTTAACTAGAATAAGGACATATCTATGGCTAAAAAAAACGAAGGTAAGAGCAACGAAGGGTTCCTAAAGGTGCTCGTGGATAAAAGAATGATTACTGTGGACCAGGCGAGCCAGATTCTGGCTAGAGAGAAGCAAACTGGCCAGGTCCCCGAGGACATCTTACTAGATCTTGACTTTGTCGAGAAAAAGGAACTGGTGGCTTTGAAAGAAGAAGTGCTCCCTGAAGAAAAGGCACCCCCTGAAGAAAAGGCACC
>CAYYHL010000323.1:0-2393 GCA_964471775.1 uncultured Clostridia bacterium | reverse complement strand
TGACTCGATCCGTGTCTTTGGTCCACCTTAATTTTCCCGAGCGGTTCACCTCCTTTCCGCAATGGCGTTGTTGTCCACATTTACATCTACGTTACTACGTTAGCAAACGATCGCCTGCCGCAGTCCCTGATGACACTGCTCTGGGGTGCCATAATCAGTGGTCGAATGCACATATTCCGTCCTATGCGAGACGCGAAATTCTCCCAGTCTGCTCGGTCATCAACAATATTTCTCTTTTTTCCTTCCTCTGACAATGACATGATGAAAGGTTCCAGGGGCATTCAAGCCTAACCTGCCTTGGTATACATCCTCCTCCGAATCATTCATTTACCCCTTCCTATTAGACTTATTCAACAAACTCAATAATGTGCCCAGATTCCCTACGATAATGACGTCACGTAGAAAATCGAACGCCTCGAGACGAGTAAGTCTGGGCACAATTTATATGATATCATCAACATATTAAGTCTTAACTTATTTATGAACGTCCCCCTTATTAGATAGGCCCAAATTCTATTCCTACAGTTTTGACCAATGAAATATCTAAGGTATCCAACCTGGGTTATACCTTTCTTCTTTTATACTCGAGTGTCAAGGTCTTACCGACGACGCCAGGGTCATGACCAAAGTGGTTTACGCCAACTTCTTCTTTTATATACTCGAACAGAAATCCCATCGGAAACCGCATTAAAAAGCCTTGGTGCATCGGAATGTTTCATTCGCACACAACCGTGAGATCTGGGAGTACCATCGACTTTTAGTATCCATTTTAAGCGGTCTTTTAACTTTGACTTCGGCTTGCAATACTTCTTGATTCCTTCTTTACATAGTGTCTCCCTCCTGGGATAAGTTATATTAGAATGAAATCCAATACCATCATGGAAACGGGCAAAATATTGTAGTCCCCACCTTCCCTGCTTTAATAATGGATCTTTTCTTTTTGTAATGGAGTAGGTCGTTATAGGAGTAGCGATGAGTGATTCTGTATTGGTCCCTGCAGAGACAGGGCTAAAAACTGTATCGACCCCGTCCTTTCGAAAAAGCTTCACCTTTTGTGGCTGTCGCAAATTAACATGTACCTCTACTTGTCGCTGAATACGCTTCAGGCCACTGTGGTGGGGATTGATACGACTGATTCTTACTTGCGGTTGTTGAAAAGAAGGTTTTCTTGGAGTGAGTATTGTTCCACTTGGATAAGTGCCGTAGTCACCCGAGCTTTGCTGTATTACATGAGTTAACTCATGCGCCAATAAACGTTTCCCTGATTGGCTATCTGGATTGTACCGACCTGAATTAAAATACACGCCCCCCGCATGAGTAAATGCCGTAGCATTGAGATCTCGTGCCATCTGCGCTGCATTATTATCGGTATGGATCCTTACATGACTGAAATCCACACCAAATCTGGGTTCCATAAATGACCGGACTTCATCTGGCAACGGCCTTCCTAACCCTTTGGTGATGGAAAGACGTTTTGCGACCATATGACTAACCTGGGGCATTTTGCGCGGGAGCTTCTTGAGAAGTACCCGTCCATCCTCTTCCAGCCCTTCAGGCAATTGTTGTGTTTGCACTATGAGGGGAGATTGAGAAGCTAATTTTGTCTGAATTTGTTCTTCTTCCTCTTCCTCCTCCGGCTCTGCTTGTGTCTGGATCAAGGGCATGGTTTGACCAGCGAAGAGTTTGGTCTGAATGGTTTCTTCCTCCTCTTCCGGTTCTTCTTGTCTCTGTACCACTGGCTGACCTGGAGAAACTGACTTGGTTTGAATTGTTTCCTCTTCCTCTTCTTCTGGCTGCCGTTGGACCAATTGAGTGATTCCCAGCGTCAGGGGTTTTTCCTGAAGGACTTCTTCTTCCCTGCACGAGGGACTGCTTTCCGCTCAAGTGGGTTTTGGCTGAACAGTGGGCTCCGGCATCCGCATCACCTGTTCAGCCACCCGGTCTGCTTCCCGCTCATAAATATCCCCTGGCTGGCCGATTTTAAGTTTTGTTTGTATAAGACCCGATTTAAACAACCTCTGAACTGCCTGATTTCCGATAGTTCTTTGAAGGAACAAGATATGGTCAACGGGCGAACTAATGGAGTGAGAGAAAACAGGTTTTCGTATTTGCGAAACTGAATTGCTTCTCTCTGGCCTAGAGGTTTTGAGTGCCGCTTTAACTCTACTGTTCATTTCACATCTCGGAATTATTTCGTACCTTCATTACAGAATTTGCAAATAATCTTAAGAATAACTTGCTGTTTTATCAACTTTTTAACGTGACAGACAGGGATTTGATAAACGTTGTTTGCCTTTGAAAATCGATGCAAATTCACAATTCAAGACCTGCCCGCACTTCCCGCTGTCTATAAGAGTGTGTTTGGCCAGCCATTTCTCCTTTCTTTCCTAATT
>CAYYHL010000322.1:0-2398 GCA_964471775.1 uncultured Clostridia bacterium | reverse complement strand
TCAGCGGCGTTCATTGCTAATTCTTTTGATTAGCGTTTGAAATCTTAGATGAGTCTAGGGGTCGGGCTACCTCAATGTTTCAGTTTCTTAGGAGAATTCAATGGTCGACTTGTGAGTGGGGCTTGTGCACGTTAACACACTGTAGCGGCGGTAAGTTCCTGCCACTATTCTGTGTAGTGGTCCGAACATCACAACTGTTCCCCAAAGTGGGGGGTGAAAACGGTTTTTCTCGCCATGCCGATAAAGAAAGAACAATAACCAGAGGAAGTTTCACTTCAGCTGCTTTAAGCAGCACCATACTCCTTTCTTGTCACCTTTGGAATCCTAACCACACGGAAGACTGGCAAGGTAAATCCGTTGTCCGTTTTTACCCCGACAGTTAATCCAACGGGTGGGTGTTCCTATTCAGCCCAGGTAGGCATTCCATCCGGAGACCGAACTCTACGGTCAGGAGAAATAGGAGCGAATGACTGTGAATCTCTTCTTATCCTCTTTGCATATGATCTGTGCTACATTTCTTCCGGACATAAGGGCAGGCGGTAATCCGCCACCGGGCTCAACCCACTGTCCTATCATGTAGAAGTTCTTAAGCCCCGGTAGAACTTTTTTCATCCTGAGAGTAATGGCTTTTGGCGTGGGAAGCCATCCTTCAATGCTCCCTTTCCAATTGTTTGTATACCGTATCAGCGTAGCCGGCGTGGCTACATCAAACACCTCAACTTTGTCTTTGATATTGCCGAATCGTTTATCAAGTATTTCAATTACCTCCATAGCAATTCTTTCTTTTTCTTCATGGTATTTTTTCTTATCAGTGGATCGAAGATTCTGCCAGTATGCATAATTGTAGGTAATAAACATGACTGTAACGCATGTTTTTCCTTTCTCTGCCAGAGTTGGATCAAAATTAAAAATCCTGACATACATTTCGTGGTGCTTGCTAGTCTCATCTATGACCAGGGGTTTCTCAACAGGGAAAACCAGAGTGTGTGGCTCATTTTCAAATGTCCTTGCAACTCCAAGCGAAACCAGCAAAATGGAAGGAAAGGTTTCCAGGCTACTGTAGTGGTCTCTTATCTCATCGCTCACGTATTTCCCCTCTAACATCTCGAAGATGGTGTAGTGGCCATCTGCAGCAGAGATGACTATGTCTGCGTCATAGCGCCCTCCATCTTCCAAGATGATCCCTTTAGCCTGGTCATCCTCAACCAGGAGCTTCGTTACTTTGGATTGATAAGCCATTTCGCCGCCCAATTCCTTGTATCTCTTCTCGATGAGTCTGGCAAAGTTCAAAGACCCACCTATGGGGTATCCGGCCGCTTTCTTGTGCATCCACGCCAGCGTCATCAGTAGAAAAAGCACTGAACTTTTGGGGATAAACATGTATAAGATGGCCTTTTGCAACAGGGGATTCCTACACTTGGCAGCCAGCTCCTCTGCAGATAACTTGCCCCACCTTCTGTGAATTCTCAACAAAGGAAGAAATTTGCCCATAAATTTCAACGTATCAAAAAGGTTATACACCTCAGGCGCTCGGTCCACAGGCAGTTGAATCCGCAAGCACCTCCTCGCAGCATCTGTGAAACCCTCGATAATTTCGCCATCCTCCGAGGCAACATTCTTCATTTCCTGCTCAAGCCTGTCAATATCGGTGAATACGCGCAAAGCCCTCCGATCTTTATCCTCCACTCTTATGAATTCCTCGTAATTCACAAATTGCAGCTGCCTCATATCAATCAATTCATTCCAGAGATTGTACAAATCTTCCCCTGGGCCGGACCCCACCAGCCAGTGGATGCATCCGTCAAAGGTATAACCCTTTCTATTCCACGAGGTGCAGAGCCCACCTGGCAGATTATGTGATTCATAGACTGCTGTCCGATAACCGTTCATCTGGAGATAACATCCCGCTGATAAACCCGCTATGCCACCGCCAATGATGATGATTTTCTTGTCAGGCATTTTTCCTCCCTTCCTGTCTCATCAAAAAAGCTCCAGATAGTTGTAAAGTTGTAAGGTGAATGTTCTTGATTTGGAGGGGGACCTCGACATCATAGATTACTTCCTCAAGCCAAAGACGAGTCTTAAGCTTTTCGATCATCCAGATTATATCATCCAAATAACAGCAAATGATGATGAGGTCAAGTATTTGGCACTCGCTTTGATTCATAGACCTTGATTCAACTGTTGTAGGACATGGGCAGGGAAATGATAGCGCTGCATTTTATTTGATTCAAGATGAATTAATAACTTTGCGCTGGTGAACTATTCTGTTGATTTGCGATTCTATACGTAACATATTGTATGCATCGAAACTCGAAAGAATCTGCATATTTCATTTAAAAGTATTCAACTCGCTCAGAGCCGCGCGGTTTAACGCTTTCACTTCAACGACTGGTTA
>CAYYHL010000321.1:0-2430 GCA_964471775.1 uncultured Clostridia bacterium | reverse complement strand
GTCTCTGTCCTCAAGCAGAGACTAAAGGATCTGGAAAAGGAACTGGAGCTAACGGACAGGGAAGCTAAGGAGTATTTGGACTACCTGGTCCGATTGAAGGGTGAGCTTAGAAGTTACAGGGAGCGCACCCAACGGGAAAAAGAGACCCTGAAGGAGTCTGCCGCGGAGGATCTTATAAAGGAGCTCCTTCCCATTCTGGATGATTTTGAGTTGGCCATAGGGTCGGCCAAAAAATCGAAGAATTTTTCGGGTTTTGCGGAGGGAGTGAAAATGATCTTCAATCGGATGAGGGACCTGCTAAAAAAGCAGGGGCTAAAGCCAATTAAGGCAAAAGGAGAAGAGTTTGATCCGCACCTTCACGAGGCCGTGGGAACTGCGGACTTAAAAAAATATCCGGATAATCTCATCATAGAGGAGATGCGTAGAGGATACATCCTTAATGATAAGGTTCTAAGACCCGCTGTGGTCAAAGTGAACAAGCGGTCTAGCGAGCCTACCGAGAAGTAACAAATCTTGGGTGAGGATAAAGGAGGAATTTATGGCTGAGAAAAAGAGTGAAAAGATAATTGGTATTGACCTGGGTACCACCAACTCCTGTGTGGCGGTGATGGAGGCGGATGAGCCTGTGGTCATAGCTAGTCAGGAGGGGGGCAGGACAACTCCTTCCATCGTTGCCTTCTCAGATAAGGGGGAAATGCTGGTGGGTGATCCTGCCAAAAGGCAGGCGGTGGTCAATTCCCAGAATACCGTTAATTCTATCAAGAGAATCATGGGACGAAGATACGGGGAAGCGGCTGTCGCAGAAGCTAAGAAAAAGGTCTCCTATGAGATTATTCAGGATTCTGAGGGTCGGGCAAAGATTAAGGTAAACAAGGGAGAATTTTTGCCCCAGGAGATCTCAGCCCGGGTCTTGCAGAAGATGAAGCAGACGGCAGAAGAGTATCTGGGACAGAAAATATCTAGAGCGGTCATTACTGTTCCCGCTTACTTCAACGACGGACAAAGACAGGCTACCAAGGATGCGGGAACCATTGCAGGTCTCAAGGTAGAGCGAATCATCAATGAACCGACCGCTGCATCCATCGCTTATGGATTGGACAAAAAAGGCGAGAAAAAAATAGCTGTTTATGATCTAGGAGGGGGCACCTTTGATATTTCTATCCTGGATATTGGGGAAGGGGTGGTTGAAGTTCTTTCCACCAATGGAGATACCTATCTTGGTGGTGATGACTTTGATCAGAAGATCGTGGACTGGGTGGCGGATAATTTCAAGAAGAAAAATGGTATTGATCTAAGAGAAGATAGAATGGCTCTTCAGAGATTAAAAGAAGCAGGAGAGAAGGCGAAGTGCGAGCTCTCATCGACCAAAGAGACTCAGATAAACCTTCCCTTCATTACTGCTGACGCCACAGGACCAAAGCATCTCAATATTACTTTGAGCCGGGCCAAGCTCGAGCAGTTAACCGAGGATTTGATTCAGCGGACCATTGGGCCCTGCAAGAAGGCTCTAGCTGATGCCAAGCTAAAGCCTTCTGATATCCAGGAGGTGGTTCTGGTAGGAGGAATGACCAGGATGCCCAAGGTCCAGGAAACGGTGAAAAATCTCTTTGCAAGGGAACCTCACAAGGGTGTTAATCCCGATGAAGTAGTAGCGATAGGAGCAGCTGTTCAAGCGGGAATTCTGGCGGGAGATGTGAAGGAACTCCTCCTTTTAGACATAACTCCCCTCTCTTTAGGGATAGAAACACTGGGGGCGGTTCTTACTCGGCTCATCGAGAAAAATACCACTATTCCCACCCGAAAGAGCAAGGTTTTCACCACGGCTGCTGATAGCCAAACAGCCGTGGATATCCACGTTCTGCAGGGGGAACGTCCTATGGCTGCTGATAACCGGACCCTGGCGAGATTCCAGCTGACTGGAATTCCACCTGCCCCTCGAGGGGTACCGCAGATCGAAGTTACCTTCGACATAGACGCCAATGGAATTGTTAATGTTTCGGCGAAAGACAAGGGAACGGGGCGAGAGCAGGCCATCACTATCAAAGACTCCGGGGCTCTGTCGGAAGAAGAGAGAGATAAGATGATGAAGGAGGCCGAGGAGCACGCCGAGGAAGATAAAAAGAAGCGTGAAGAGATAGATGTCAAGAATGAGGCTGATACTGTTATTTACGCGACGGAAAAGGCTCTCAAGGAATATGGAGATAAGGTGAGCCCCGATGAGAAAAAGAAGATTGAGGATGCTCTGGGTGAGCTGAAGGAAGCGGTCAAAAAGAACGATACGGACCAGATGAAGGAGAAAATAAGGAAGGTAGGAGAGGTCTCTCAGAAGTTGGGTCAGGCGGTGTATCAAGAACAGGCGAGGCAGGCTCCGGAAGAGGAACCCAAGGAAGAAGGAAAGAAAGAGAAGCAAAAGGAAGAGGGAGAAGACGT
>CAYYHL010000320.1:0-2444 GCA_964471775.1 uncultured Clostridia bacterium | reverse complement strand
CCGGATTGCCTCATAACTCAATAATCCCGCTCAATTTGGACAACCCGGCTTTGCCCTCAAAACGAATGAACGGTTCCTCCTATCCGTATCCCAAATCCATTTGATCCAATGATCGCTTTCGCCTTTCGCCAGAGTATGAGCAAATTCCGTGCCATCCCGTAAAAACTTCATAACTTATTAAAATTAAAGATATTTTCACCCGTATGGAAGCAAAATCGGTGCCTAGCGGCGAGCCGTTTGCCCTCGAAAAAAAATCCACGGGCCTTGGAGTAAAGTGAAATAAAAGGAGGAAAAGGATGAGAAACCGAAAGGGGAATATTGAGCCAAAAGTCCTCAGCCATTTTTTCATAGATTCTGAATTTTTTTCATATCGGCTTAATGGAAATTTACGGAATAAGGGGAGTTAGGTATATAAGTTCAATAAAAATCGTCTACTTTTCCTGTAATCGCCAGGGAAATTCCAAAAAATAGATAAAAATTTCATATCCCTCCTAAAAATTGTCAGCAGTTTGAGATCGGCCAGTTTGGGTAAAAGCGGCCCGGGACCGCCAATCGCCCGAATGCAGCACGAAGAACAGGGGGGATGGTCTTATCGAGCGCCGAACTGTTTTCCTATCTCTTCTTCGCTTTTACCAGTTGAGGTGAAGCTTGCCGTGGCCCCGGTTCCCCTCGCCAGGAGCATTGTTGGGCCAAGTCATCACGACCATCACCGCGAGCCGTTAATCAGAGGATAGGTTTGGGGAACTCCAGGGAAAAGATATGGGGTCAGACTTTAATATTGAATTTCTCTTATTTCTATGATATAAAATGGAACAAACAGGTTGAAAAATACCTTAGCTTTCCTAGGAGCAACCGAACATGGCACGGAAGCCCAGAATAGAATATCCGGGAGCTTTTTTTCACATCATTGTCAGAGGAAATAATCGGGAGAATATCTTCCGAGACACTGCGGATTATTTGCGTTATTTGCAGAAGCTAGCTTATTTCTGCCGGGAAGGAGATATGACGTTGTATGCATACTGCCTCATGCCGAATCATATCCACCTCCTGTTAGAGATGGGTAAGATTTCGCTATCTAAGGTTCTGCAAAGATTTCATACTTGGTATACCCAGTATTTCAACAGGAGACATGATCGGATGGGGCATGTGTTTCAAGGTCGGTACAAGGCTATTGTTTGTAAGAAAGATGCCTATCTTCTTGAACTGGTTCGCTATATTCACCTGAATCCTGTCAGGGCTGGCCTGGTTGATAGTCCCGAAGATTATCCATGGAGCAGCCATAAAATCTACCTCGGGATAGAGAAGTCAGAGGTGATCGATCCCTCCTTGGTTTTGAAACAGTTTTCCGATGACCTTTCCTCTGGAATAAGATCTTATGAATTATTCGTCATGGAGGGAAGTAAACAGGGTAGACGGGATGATTTGTATAAAGTAAGTGATCAAAGGATTCTAGGTGACGAGGCATTTTGCAAGGAGGTCTTGGGGCATCAGGGAGACGAAGAAAGTGAATCAGCGGGGATGCCCACGATGCATTTTGAATTAGATGAGCTAGAAGAGATTATGCAAAGTGCAATGGGGTTTGAACCTGGTTCTCTGAGATCTGGAGGGCCATTCAGCACATGGATTCGTCGGATTTTCTGCTTTTTCGCACGCATATATGGCTCTCACAAAGGAAAAGATGTCGCTGCGCATATAGGGAGAGATCTGGCGACCGTGACGCAAGCCGTTCGCTTTGTTGAGAATTTACTGCGTGTAGGTGATCAAAAGACAATAAATGCGATCGGAAGAATCCGCGATAGAATAACGAAGAGACTACTTTCCTTGACAGAAAAGCAGAGGATACTTGCTTCTTTCTTTGAAGAGAGGAAGGAGAGTATCGCGATTGCCTACTTATTTGGATCCATGGCGAGGGGTAGAGCAGGACCCTTGAGCGATGTGGATATTGCTGTGTTGTTCAGGAATGAGGAGGAGCAGGGCGAGAGATATGAACTGGCATTTCAACTCAGACAGCTGTTGGGGGTTGAATCTGTGCACCTAGTTGTTCTTAATCGATGTCCCATCGAATTGAAGTACCGGATCATCAAAGAGGGAAGACTCCTTTTTTCTGACAGCATGATGACAAAAGTCGAACTTGAAGCAAAAATTCTAAGTCAATACGGCGATTATTTGCCCGTCTTGGCGAGGCAGAGAACGGAAATCTTGGAGGCTTCATATGGAACGGCAGGCGTTCAGCGGTATCGAGAGGCGCTTGGACAGACTGAGAGAATGCTTAAACAAATTAGAGCCATTTAGAGACAAAGCCAGGGACGAATTTGATAAAGACCCTTATCTGAGGGATATAGTTGAGCGGAACCTGGAAGTCGCCATTCAGTGCTGTATCGATATGGCCCACAGGATCATCTCGATAGAAGAGGCTGTAAAACCAACAGATTATTATGAAGGAT
>CAYYHL010000319.1:0-2453 GCA_964471775.1 uncultured Clostridia bacterium | reverse complement strand
GACCGTGCTCACCTCGGAAGACCATAGGCAGGAATCTGAATTTCATCCTTCGTATTCTCGAAAAAAGTTCTAACATCGTCCGTCCCCCGGAGCCACCTCCGGTGATAAGGTCCTGTAAGACACTTCATGCCAAGAGTTCTGGGAGGGATGATGCAGAGTCGCTAAATCACTCCTTGTACTATCCTCACTGACTGAGGCTCTCTGAGGGCAAACGGAGTGATAAGCTCTTCCTCACCTCAAGTCATCCTTTGGCGTTTTCGTCGTCCTCCCAAAGACCGAACGTATTTCCTTCTGTGTCAAGGCAGACCGCAAGGTAACCCCACCCTGGGACCGCAGTTTTGGTCATGATGATCTTACCGTGAAGTTTCTTCACCTTTTCTATGTAGTCATCGAGAGAGGAGACGCCGATGTAGTTCACAACCCCTTGCTCGGGTTTCTCTCTCTTAGCCATACCACCTTCCAGTCCCTTGTTCCCCTTCAGGTCAGTTGTTTCAATGAGGTAGTAGGGAGTAGGTCCGGGGACTTCAGTGAACTTCCACCCAAAGAGCTCACCGTAGAACCTCTGGGCTCTTTCCACGTCATCTGCCGAAAGATCGAAATGAACGATTGTGGACATTGATGTTACCTCCTAATGATGCATGAATCATTGCAGGTCATGTCTTTGGTGCACTACCTCCTCATTCTGGCTTTGAAAACGAGTGAGGTGATAACCTCGATAAGAAGTCCATAGATCATACCGAGTACCAGGGTCCCTATGAGGAGACCTGCCCTGGTATACTCTGGACTCTCAGGTGCCATGAGACTGCCAAACGATAAGGGAAGACTGAATATGAGTCCCATCACCACACCATGAATAGACCAGTGGCGCATACGGACAGAGCTTATGCCTATGGCAACACCAATGAGGGTGCGACTGAGGACTGTCTGCAGGGCTATTGGCCAGGCAACGTCACCTGCCCCACTGGATACGAACCAGTAGCAGACGAATCCAAAAAGGACCCCCGATAGAGTTGCCACGGTCATCCGTTTTCCTTTTCCCATTGGGATCTCCCTCCTTGCTTGGGTACCTGTGCTTGGAGACACAGGTCTCATTGTCTTTCACGCCAGCTTCACCGGAACGCAGATATTGACAATGTGCTTGCCTTCAGGGTGCTGTTTGGGGTCGTTGAGAAACAGCTCAAAACAGGGACGATAATCCACTTGGTATCCACTTTCCGGTAGCCACTCCTCGTAGACGCTTCTCCAGGCACCCTCGTACTGATCTGCCGTGATCTCGAAGTGAGCAATGGCGTATTTCCCTGCCGGGATCGTCATCTTTCGAATCTCCCCTTCCACCTCGGTTTCATCGGGCACCGTGACGCAAGCATCCATGCGGAGTTTACTCTCCTCCACCATCGCTGGATTGTCGTGATATACTACCATGACTTTCGTGTCCGGGGATTGTAATAGACCCTTCGGTCCTGCCCACTCCATCAGTTTTGCGAACATTCTTCCAAAAAGCTCCTCGTCACCTTTGTAGGGTCCTGTGTGGCGGATGTAAGCCACAGGCATTTCGGGTAGGTCTTTCACCTCTACCTTCATTTCTGCGTTGCCTCCTGTTCGTGTGATTGTCAGATCCTGCTCCCCTGTTTTGAGATTCCCTCGAGATTCGCGAAGATTCTGCAAAGAAACTGGGCTCAGCGGCTCTCCAACATACAGCAACTGGCCCCCTGTGTCAAACCCTGGAACGTCTATTCTTTGCCGCCACTAACCCCAAATACCCATATAGAAGCGAGCCGCACTGACCGTGCGGCAAGACCGGAGACTGGGAATCACCCCCTCTTGACCAATACACGTTTCTGAGGTCCGATTATCGTGATGATAGCCCCGATAAGATAGCGCAAGGCGATCAAATGCACTACGTCAAAAAAGAGCTACCAGGAGACTCACAGCTTCTGAGAGGAGTCAAGGAACCAGCCGGTGCGCGGATCACCATTAAGATGGAGTGCTGTAAGCCGGAATCTCAATCTCCTCCTCTGCATCTTCAAGAAAGGTTCGAACATCGTCCGTCCCCCGGAGGATATGGAAACCAGTCTCATCCTCGGAGTAGATAGCGGCCTCGAACGCTTGGGGGTTAGTTTCAAGGAAAAACAGACCAAAAACTAATTCTTCCTGTCACGTCAGAACAGGCAGCCGCCTTTGAAGGTCCTACTTTCTTCATTCGCTTAACAATCTCACCAAATTCTTTGTCTATTCTTGAAAGAGCCGACTACCTCCCTTCTTCTCACCTTCTATGGGAAATTAGGACGACAACCACTTTCCTTATGAAGGACAATCCGCTTTCTTCTGTATTCCTTTGTGCAAATCCACGACATTTCGTCGCGCCTTTTGTTTAATGCTGACAACTAGCCTAAGATCGACCATCCCAAATCGAAGGAGACCCACATGCCCTACCAGCACAAGACACAACCAGG
>CAYYHL010000318.1:0-2464 GCA_964471775.1 uncultured Clostridia bacterium | reverse complement strand
GCTTCTCCGGCTGTTTGGGCATACTTGATGTTGCCAAATCCATGACTTTGAAAAAGAGGAATCTTCATTCCCAGCTGTCGCATATTTTTCGCCACAATTACCTGTCCCGGCACTATGGACCAGTTAATTACAGCCTGAGCTCCTGTAGCTTTAATCTTTGTCAGTTGGGCCGTCATGTCGGTATCTTCGGGACCGTAAGTCTCATCAGCTGAAATCTCGATCCCAAATCCAGCGGCCAGCCTCTTCAGTTGGTTTCGCCCTTGGTCACCAAAACCGGTGGTCCCGGTTATGATAGCTATCTTTGATATCCCCTGGTCGTTCATGGTTTCGTAGATTCTCACGGCAGCATCGCTGTCCTTCTGAGGGGTCTTGAACACCCAGCTCTTAACGGGTAGTACAATGGCCTCGGCAGCTGCACAAGAAACAAGCGGGACCTTGGCCTCTTCCACTATGGGGATTACTGCCAAAGTGGTACCACTCCGGGAGGGACCAACTATTGCCAGCACCTCGTCCTTGGTAATGAGTTTCTTGGCCGCCGTCACCGTCTTGGTTGGATCACCAACGGTGTCCTCAATGATGATCTGTAAGGGATGACCGTTGATGCCTCCACCCATGTTTACCTGCTCCTCAATCATTCTAGCAGTGTTTCGCTCCGGGGTTCCCAGCCAAGCCGCCGGACCGGTTATGGCAAATATAGCGCCCACTTTGTAGGGCTCTTTCTCTGCCCATGCACCCGAGATCAATCCCTGACTCAACATCCCCGCTGCTACCAGACAGGACAGCAGCAATCCTTTTCTTTTCGTCATTTCTTTTCCTCCTTTCGTCTGTGTATGCTATATAGGCTCATGGTAACAGCTGACAATCATAATCTAACAAAAAAAATTGTCAAGAAATACCTAGCTCAAGTAGACTTTTTTTCAAGTTTTCAACCCTTTTCCCCAGGGTCTTCATAAACTCTTGACCCTCTGGAGTTGCAACGGCTCCCCGAGGTGAAGGTCTTATGAGGCTACTCTGTTCCAGAACTCTCAAAGAATATCTGACCCGGTGCTGGAGAAATCCACTAGCTTCAGAAAGTCTTATGATGCCAATTGGTCCATGAGCGATAACAAATCTCAGGATAGCCGTATGTCTTGCTACCCGTTCAATCTCTTCTTCTAGTTTAGCCAACATCATAGTTTGCTAACCTCCTGGGCAGAGAGAATCTTTACCTTCTTTTCTTGCAGCAAGCCTATAGTGTCTTTTAGTTTTTCTATTTTTAACACTACCAGAGCACTCTTGCCCCTCGGGGCTACGAAAGCATAAAGGTATTCCACATTGATACCTTTTTCTTCCAGGATAGCCATAACCTGTGCAAGGCCGCCAGGCTTATCTCCTACCTCCACTACTACAACGTCCGTTTGGGATACCGTGAATGCTCTTTCCTCCAAAGCTTCGTACGCCTTTTGAGGTCGGTCGACTATCATTCGCAAGATCCCAAATTCTGCGGTATCGGCAATCGCCAAGGCCCGAATGTTGATCTCTTTATTTCCCAAAATCTGAGTGATTTCAGCTAATCTGCCTATCTTGTTTTCCAGGAATACCGAGATTTGCCTTACTGTCATCTGAGCCTCCTATTTCAATTTTCTCTTATCTATTACGCGTTTTGCTTTACCAACACTTCTTTCAATTGTCCTTGGCTCAACCAGCCTCACTCCTACCCTAAGGCCCAGCGTGTCTTCAATTTCTCTTTCAATCCTGGCCTCGATTTCTTCCAATTTTCTTACCTCATCAAAGAAAATGTGAGGAGAAGTCTCCAGCTCTACCGTCAATTCATCCAACCCTTTTCTTCTTTCCAAGATTAATTGATAGTGGGGCTCGGCTTCGTCTATCCGAACTAATATGTTTTCTATCTGGGAAGGAAAAAGATTTACTCCTCTTATGATTAACATATCGTCCGCTCTCCCTTTGATCTTACCAATTCTGGCCAGAGTTCTTCCACATTCACAGGGCTGATAGTTTATGTGGGTCATATCCCCGGTTCTGTATCTTACCAGAGAGGTTCCTTCTCTGGTAAGAGTAGTTAAGACCAGTTCTCCTTCCTGGCCCGCTTCCAGAACGTTTCCCGTTTTGGGATCAATTATTTCAGGCAGGAAGTGGTCTTCGAAAAGATGCATACCTTCTTTTCTTTCACACTCCTGGGCTACTCCTGGCCCGATAATTTCAGTTAGGCCATAAATGTCCAGAGCATCTATACCTAATCGAGATTCGATCTCTGGCCGCATGCTCTCTGACCATGTCTCCGCTCCCAGTACCCCTACTCTCAGGGGCAGATTCCTGGGGTCAACTCCCATTTCTTCTGCCACTTCGGCTATGTGCAGGGCATAAGAAGGAGTACAGGTCAGGACTGTGGACTTGAAGTCCCGCATTATTGTGATCTGGCGCCTGGTCTGTCCACCGGAGATGGGGATGGTTTTTGCGCCAATGA
>CAYYHL010000317.1:0-2468 GCA_964471775.1 uncultured Clostridia bacterium | reverse complement strand
CCCTCCATTTGCGTATAAGGCTTTATGCCTAGGAACGATAGAATCGTGGGGGCAACATCGAGATCGTAAACAAATTCGCCTACTTTTCTGCCAGCACCTTTTCCATTTGGATGCCTAATCAGCAGGACCAGATCAGCAACCTCTGGGAAAATAGGATAGGGAAATTTGCCCACAAGATTCTTCTCTCCCACATGATGACCATGATCAGATATGAATATCAACAGTGTGTTTTCGCGTAAACCCAGACGTTCAATTGTCTCTAGGAAATAGCCCAACCAGTAGTCAACCATAGTAATTTCGCCAGCGTAGTTTGCTCTTAAGCGCCTCATCGTACGCTCGGTCAATAACGACGTTGATGAGTAAGTGGACCAGATGATGTCTTTTTCCATGTTGTCATCTTGATCGTACATTCTTCTATAATAAACTGGAGGGTCCCAGGGTTCGTGAGGATCAAAAGAATCTACCACAAGAAAGAAGGGCTCTCCACCCTGATTCTGATACAGCCATTTGGCTGCCTCCCGAAAGACTTGAGGGGCGAAGTAGTCCTCCTCACTATGGCGCAAAGCAGTATTGCAAAAGTAGACCTCGTGCATATGTCTTCTAAAAGATTTTGTTCTCTGCTCTGGCTGGCTCGCATATAGACAGAAATCTTCTGGCTTTCTCCTTTGAGTGGTACCTCCACTCAAATAAGCATCAATTTCTTGGCCGCGAATAAAGGTAACCTGGTCGAAGCCGCGATGGAAGTTCTCCCCCGGTTTAAAATAATGGTAGGTATCAGTGACAAATCCAGTCCTGTAGCCCGTCGCCTTCAGAATTTCTGCCAGCGTAGTGTCTTGCTCAGGGATGGGCCCCCAGCCGGGTTGTTTCACCCAGTCTCCCTTCCTCGCAACATGATCACGGAAAGGAAAGACATATTTTCCTGTGTGCAGTGCCCGTCTTACCTGAAGTGTGGGCAGAGACTCCGGATAAGCACAGGTAAAGAGTGTACTTTGTGACACTAATCGATCCATATGGGGTGTTTGCATCCACTTGTTGCCCAGACAACTGACGTAATTCTTTTGCAGACTATCCACAGTAATGAGTATAACGTTCATCTCATATATCCTTTCTATACTGCATATGATTCATGGGTCTTAGGGGACCTGTCCATTTTCACCGCTTACGGCTAGAGAGGACCCACCATTCTAGCTTGGGCTTTCCTCTGCCTGAGAAATTACGACTTTCGGGTGTTTATCTCACCGTACCGGTTCGTCAAGGGTCCCTCTCTTGTCCGTCAGGCATGAGAGTCAGGGTATCACGCAATCTGTTGAGGTGGTGTAGCCCAGGCCTCGAAAACAGTTTCAATGCTCACTTTGGGCGTACTCTTTCCCCATTCACACTGGGCTATAACGCCACCTTTGGCATCATCGAATGCGCGTCTTACTCGGAAAACAGCCTTTCTTATCTCTTCTTTATCCCCACGGAAAAGAAGTCTTCTATCAATCTCTCCCCAAAAGGTAATTTTTCCTCTGTATTGGCGCCCAATCCTCTCAATATCCATACAGAAAAGCTGCGAGTTTATTGCCTCAATCCCAAGCTCAATCAGGTCATCAAATATCTTTTCTATGTGCCCATCAGAATGAAAAAATACATATTTCCCGTTCTTGTGGATAAGATCGCAATACTCGCGATAGAGAGGCTTAAGAAAAGACCTCCATGTAGAAGGAGAAATAAGCAGGTTCCGCTCCGACCCCCAATCGTCCATTAGCAGAATACCGTCGACGTCAGTTGAAAGCCACATACTCAAGCGCTTCAGATTATACTCATGTATCATGTCTCTCAGTATGAAGATTTCTTTGGGTGCGTATCCCAAATCAAGAAGCAGGTTTTCTGTGCCTCTGAGAAATTGCATCCTCTCAAAGGGACGGGCACAGAGGTCAGAAAGCATAAAACTTTCACTTCTTGCACAATGCGCATTTACTCCGGTGAGATCGGTCGACTCTAGATAGTCCCAAGGAGGAGACAAGTGATTTGTTGTACTCAGGTCATCTAGTATCGGTTCTTTTACTTCTCCACTCACACCATCCTCGCCCACACGCCGGATACAACCCCATTCATCGATATAGTCTTTTCCCTTCTCCGTGAAGGTACCCCCATAGCCCCATGGTAAGGCGAAACTGCGTTTCTGTCTGGCACTCAATCCCCTTTTGTAAGGCGGACTCGCTATGTCCAGGGGAAACGCACGAAGCAGACTTTCTAGCTCTTCTCTTCGTCTCACTCGCACTATGGGCAACAACCACAGATCTCGCGGTACTCTATCAGGAACAGCAAATTTGAGAGACTTTGCTACTCGCTCTCTTCCGGTCATTACTTTCTCCAATAAACTCCGGTGTATAAGGTAGGCACGAGTAGCTTGTTCGCATTCAAGGCCGAGAATGCCGAAGACAGGGGAAGAACCCTTTTTTCCGCTCACGATCCTTTTATAGTGG
>CAYYHL010000316.1:0-2468 GCA_964471775.1 uncultured Clostridia bacterium | reverse complement strand
AAGCTGTCTCATAATCCTGGGGGCGTGCAAAGAACTTCTTCATCATGGCCTTCATCTCTGGGCTTTCCATAATCTCTTTGTAGGCGGTGAAGAGCATGGAGTCCTCCATCCATCGTTCACCCACAAACAGCTTACCTTTGTGATCACGATATCCATACCAGGAAGCGAAAGCCATTACGTCGCGGGTGTGGTCCTTACTCCGGGGACGGTTGCTCATGAGGTACATAGCAGAGTCGAGAAGGCCCCAACTTTGCCCTTGATAAGGTACTGGAGCACAGTAGCCAGCAAAGCGAGAGTAGCGAGGTTCGTTGAATTTCTTAAAGTCGTACATCTGCTGAGGACTGTAGACGTATTCACCCGAGCCCCAGGCTTCGAGAAAATCAGGCTCTAGGTAGGACAGGATTTCCTCAGGAATCAGCCCATCGTTCCAAATTTTCTTCCAGGCTCTCAGGGTGTCACCCGCTGGACCATCCACGGTTACCAATGGCTTGTGCGTTTCAGGATCAGCAACCCGTCCACCCCGATTCAGGGTCTCAAAAGCGAAAGCCCAGCTTATGCCATACCACTCAGCGAACCAGTGAGGCAAGAATGGATATTTGATTCCCTTATCTCTTATTCGGTAGAGTTGATCATAGAGATCGTCCCAAGTGGCAGGAAGATCTGCTTCTGTTAGGCCAGCTTCCGGGAGTTTTTGTAGATTCACATGCAAAACCCCTCGAGTGGTCACGAAGTAGGATAATCCGAGAAGCTTTCCTTTGTAGGTCCAAGCATCACGAATGTGAGGGTACATATCAGCCTTGATCTTTTCTGCGTTTGGCAGGGACTCCGCCGGCAAAATCCAGCCACCATCGTAGTATCGGCACGCCTGAGACGGATTGCCATAGAGAATGTCAAGAGGGGCCTTGGCGATAAACTGCGTTTCCATGATGGAAGGATAATCTCCCGTTATTGTGGCATAATCCACATTGCCGTTCAATTCCGTGTTGTAGCGACTTACGTTATCGTTGACAATATGAGTTCTGTATTGCCATCCGCGAAAGTAGATAGATTCATCAGTTGCCGGAGCAAGCCCTTCACCTTCAAGCGGTTGAGGTCTAGCAAACACCTGCCCCCCGCTGACAAGGAAGAAGCAGGCTGCCAGCACCACTAGTATTGACACTTTCTTGATATGCATTTTTACCTCCTTCTCTGTTCTTTCCCCTCTCTCCGGTCAAAATCCACCTGTATCTAGCAACCTACCTTCTTCACCTCCTTTACATTTTGGTTTCAGGGAGAGCTACGGGTAACATTATCTTGAGTTTAGCTCCTAGACTGCAGCTCTGGCCACTCCACCTTTTTGAGCACGCTCCACTTCTTTGAGTACCTCAACTAGGCTAAGCATACTGCTGTCGGAAGGTGTAGTTCCTGCCAGGGTCCCTTGAGCGGCAGCAAACTCAACAGCCTCTTTTGGACCTCTACCGGCCAACTAGGCCTCCGAAATTCAATGTTGCATGAGCCGGACCTAGGAAGAGACCAAAGGCACACACCAAAGCCACTGTACTCAAAAAAGCAATTATTTTCTTCTTTGTTCTTTTTCGCCTCACTTTCTTTTCTGGATAGTTTTATGAACCTCCTTTCTCACTTTTCATCCTCAGGTTGGTTTCTAAGGATATTGTGGTTGATTTATTGCAGGAGATGGGGTCGGGTTAAGTGAGTAGGTTGACAGAATGGAGTCAATGTGGTGTGGTGTGGTCTGCCTTTTTGGGCAGCTTTCAGCTGTGAGATGGTTTGTTGGGGAGTTTCTTTGACTCCCCTTTGAAGGAGTCAGGGTCCAGACAATAAGGTGCTATCTACGGGTTTGGCTGAGACGGCTCTCTAGTCGTTTAACTTGAATTGGAACCTCCTAGTTATTTTGATAATCTGACAACAATCGTAGTATATGATATTTGTCGGGCTTGTCAATTTATGGTTTGTCTTGGCTATGTGGTTAATAACAGTTAATTTAGGATAATTAGCCTAAATTTGCTGGAGGCATTAGTAGCGGTGTCTGCCTGGATCAATCCACAAGAAGTTTTAGAATCCGGTAGGATTGATTGATGAGACTTGTGATAAGTACTACATGCTGGTATCGGACTTGGCTTCACCTAGACTTATCCTGCCGATCTCAGGGAGGCTCTTCCCCCGTCCGGCAGGCTTACGGATTGATATGAAGGCACTACTCCCCAGGTCAACATGGCCGAACCGAAACGTATAGGGCCGGTCAAATCCTTTGCCTTTTTGAAGTCGGATGACCCCCGTGCGCTCCATTGGCTTGTGTGTACCACACGGGGGACACTTAACCATCTTAACTTCGTTGTTAGACATGTCAATTCTACTCCCGGTCCTCACGATAGCCCCCTTTCCGTAGAGAGGGCGAGTAACGTCCTCTTATTATAAGATTTGTTACTACTCATTACAAGGGTTGACTTAAAAAAATCCCGTCTTGTAAT
>CAYYHL010000315.1:0-2480 GCA_964471775.1 uncultured Clostridia bacterium | reverse complement strand
GGATACAACATAAACCTAGAACCCATTGCAAAACAGGAAGTTACAGAGACAATTGTCGGGGTAGTTTCTTAGGAGAAATCGATAAAATTGGAGCGATTTTGTTAGGACTATAACGCCCGACCTCAGGCGAGCCGCGACAGCGGCGTCACCTGCAGGGAGTAGTTAAGTTTTGTTTACTGGGATCAAGCGCGAAGTTGCAAGGAGGATGATAGCTAACACAAAAAGAACCCACATTAGACCTCGCCACTTTTCGCCGAGCCTTACAGGAACATTTTTTTCTGTGTACTTGGTGACAAAACCTCCAGCGTCCCGTAACGCGAGCACCCCTGTAATAAGTAGAAGCACCCATGCAGATGCCTGCAGCCAGTTAACTAACGGACTGGCCGGGCGAATTGAGAACTGAACGGAGAACGCGAGAATTGCAAACACGAGCCCTACGAAAAATAAGCGAAATTTTGAAATACCCTCAAGCATCCACTGATAGTGGATACGCTCCTTTGCTCGCTGGTCATCGGTTCCTTTACTCAGTGAATCATTCCCGCGACTCATGTTTCGCCTCATTTGTTTATAACAACCTAACGGTGGGGCTAAGCGGCACGGCTGAATATCGCGTCCGACTTCAGCCCTTTGTTACGATTTAAGTGCTTTTCTCTTCGCCATTTTCTGCCATTACATAGTTGTAAAGATCTGGGAAGACATGGTAGTTACACTGGATTCTTTTCGAGAGGATCGTCGTCAGTACAAAAAGGCAGTCCTTACAGATCAACCGGTATCCTTCCATTTTGTCTTGGGCCAGCTTCTCTATCCACAGAGAGCCGGTTTCCTTCAGAATCCCAGGCCCCTCATACTTAAGATAGTCATCCCTGACTAAAATGTATGTAGGATCTAGAGAGTAGACTACCTCAGGTCTCTGATCCCAAGCCTCGTTCAGGAGCGAACAAAGAACCTCACCGCATTTCTGTGCGGTATAACCGCTGTATCCAAAAAGAACGGTGCTGATAGTGTTGAAATGGTATGCCTCCGAACTTCCCGTACCACCAAGCAATGAAGTGTGCATGTGCACACGCGACAGCCCACAAACCTTGGCTAGGTTGGCGACCGAGGACTTGAAGTGATCTTCGTCAAGACGTGATTTTACCTCTATAGCCGCAAAGACACTCTCGCTCAGGCAGCAATCGCTTGCACCTATATTCACCCTGAAACTCAGTGGATGAAAGAGGATGATGTCCACTTGACCGGTAGGTTCATGTTCGCGATCGCAGATGAAGCCCGACGTAATCTCGCAATATGGGGGCAGATGTGTTCGTAAGACTTCTCTTACGAAGAACTCGCGGTTCAAGCCAATATCATAACTGGGAAACTCTGGCTGGCAGAGCTTAGACTGCGTCCTGAGTAACTCTTCTAGGTTCCGAAAGTGTCGTCTGATGAACGACGGCATCTAGATATCCTCAAGGAGGTCATAACGCTGAGGCTCACCTGCTGTGGAAACGCGACAGCGGTTTCACAGTCAGGTGCAGCCGGTTGTTGGTAGCTCTAAATTGGCGCCCTCTTCCAAACCCGACCGGATTTCTGAATAATCAATTGGTGCTTGTGTCCCCCAAAGATCTTCTGGCCGGCCGAGCTCTGCAATTGATCGGCCTTTCTGTACAATGCGTCGTGGTATTCGATGGTGAATCCAGTCGAATAACCCTCGACCCTTGTCTTTTCTGGAGAGAAACGTCCTAAAGGCACGTTTAGGTACTTCCTGATGAAGCTCTGGCCATCGCCACCAATCGTCAAATGCCCGAGTTTGTTCAACTCAACTTCGCTCGGCCAGCAGACTTCAAATATCCTGGGTCGTGCCTGTCTGTGGCCAAAACCGGCAATCCAGAAACCGATGATTCCTTGATTCGTGGGATCCTTGAAGGTCTCTTTCGCAGGCTCATCCATCTGAGAGATGAGACGATTGCCGAGTTCCTCCAAAGTGAGCGTATCGATCTCGTTTCCCACGCAAGCGAAGAAATCAGCAATTCTCAACTGGACGTCCCGTCCACTAAGTATATTGAGGCCGTGATGGACGATGGCTAGCGGTGAGGTAGGATGAGGGAAGATCTTTTGAACATTCTCGCTGGCTTTTCCTGCGCCGGTGATGGGATTCGGTCGTGATAAACCGTCAGCAATCAGGACTACATGGTTCTTTGAGGCAGTTCCGATGAGGAGTGTCATATCATTGGTCCTGCCAACTATGGATTAGACAGAAAAATTCTGCATAATCCAATAAACATAGAAATGCTTAGGTCGGTTACGCGGACCCACCGGATTGGTTAAGAATCCATCCACTATGAGACGGATCTCCAAAGAACCCCGAAGGCTCGCTGAGATCTATACTCCTTAATTGAACCGGAGAATTTCTCAGGAGTCAAGAGGATTTGGTTTGGAGTTTCCGGAGTTTTGATTTTAGCAATTGTCACCAGAAGCTGAAGCAGAGCTGAAAATCCTCA
>CAYYHL010000314.1:0-2485 GCA_964471775.1 uncultured Clostridia bacterium | reverse complement strand
CTCAGAGGGCCCTGGATCAGGTAGGTCTCCGGGTTATGAAGCGCCATATTGAAAGTTGCGTAACTGATGCCATCAAATCCGACGGAGGTGGTCCCATCATTGGGGAATTGATGGAGACGATCTATAAATTCATTAGATGATTTTCCAAAAGTGCTTTGGGATTTGGACCTATTAAGAGAAAAGAGGTGAGATAAATGTTTGGCAAAGTAAAAGATCTGGTATGCGGGATGAAAGTTACCAAGAAGACAGCCGCGGCAACGTCGGAGCATATGAGCAGGACTTTTTACTTTTGTTCGAAGGCCTGCAAGGAGAAATTTGACCAGGATCCCCCAAAGTACATGAAGATGGAGGAGAGAAAGGGTGGCTGCTGCGGTTAGATAAGTGATCTAGCTAGCAACTTCTAGATTTTTTGGAAGACAGGAAGCTGCCGGATCATCTTTCAAGATAAACTGAAAATCATACAGGCAGGAGAAAAATAGATTTTGGTTGGCAATAAGCGCGCGAATTAAGAAGGTTCTTTAGTCTGATGAAAGGAGGTTCTAGAATGGCCAGTAAAAAAGTTGACCTGCCAATTAAGGGTATGACCTGTACTTCTTGTGCCCAGACCATTGAGAAAAATCTAAAGAAAAAGAAAGGCGTTCACTTGGCCAATGTCAACTTTACCCTGGAGAAAGCTTATGTGGAATTCGATCCCAACATAGTCAGTAATAAGGATTTGACTCAGGCGGTAAGAGAAGTCGGTTACGATGTGGTCGTGAGAGCCGAGAAGCTCACTCTAAAGATTGGGGGAATGAGCTGTGCTTCCTGCGCTCAGACTATAGAGAAAGCCTTAAAAAAGACTGACGGAATACAGGAGGCTAATGTTAATCTTGCTACAGAGAAAGCAGCTCTGTCCTACGATCCAAGCCAGGTTACTCCAGAAAAGATTGAAGAGGTGATAGAGGAAACCGGTTATCAAGTAGTGGGTCGGGAAGAGGCAAGAGAGGAAGAGGTAGACGAGGAGGAGAAAAAGACACGCGAGGCCAGAAGAAGAATGCTGTGGACCTGGGGGTTTACCATCCCCATTATGGCCTGGATGGTCCCGGAGATGATCATGGGCAAGGCCTGGCCCTCTAGACTAGTTTTTGACTTGGGAATGGTTTTTTTGGCCACGCCAGTTATGTTCTGGCTGGGCTGGCCCACCCTCCGTTCCTCCGGAGTAGCCATCTCCCATAAGAGCGCTAATATGGATGTTCTTATCGCCATGGGCACCACCGCATCCTATGCTACCGGTTTTGCCACCCTCTTTTTCCCTATAGCCAACTATGCCGGGGTAGCGGCGATGATTTTTGCCTTCCACTTAACGGGAAGGTACGTAGAAGCTATGGCTAAGGGAAGAGCATCGCAAGCTATTAAGAAGCTCCTGGAATTAGGGGCCAAGACTGCTCGCATTCTGGTAGATGGTAAGGAAAAAGAGATTCCCATTGAGGAGGTCAAGGTGGGGGATGTGATGGTGGTACGTCCCGGCGAGAAGATCCCCACCGATGGAAAGATCATCGAAGGTGAGAGCATTGTTGATGAATCTATGGCGACCGGGGAGTCCATGCCGGTAAGGAAGAGGAAGGGCGATGAGGCTATTGGAGCTACGGTAAACCAGCAGGGCCTCTTAAAGGTGAAGGCAACCAAAGTAGGAAAGGATACCTTCTTATCTCAGGTAATTAAGATGGTTGAAGAGTGTCAGGGATCCAAGGTCCCTATCCAGGAGTTTGCTGATAGGGTAACCAGCTGGTTTGTCCCCACCATCTTGATAGTGGCGGCTCTGACCTTCATTTCCTGGCTCATCCTTCCTGGTGCCTTAAACGTTGTGGGGGTGTGGGCCGGATCTTTTCTTCCCTGGGTTAATCCCAGCTTGGGAATAGTTACCCTGGCTATCTTTGCCACCGTAGCAGTTCTGGTTATTGCCTGTCCCTGTGCACTGGGACTGGCTACTCCCACTGCTCTTATGGTGGGAAGCGGGATGGGAGCTGAGAATGGTATCCTTATCAGGGAAGGTGCAGCTATTCAGACCCTTAAGGATGTGCACACCGTGGTCTTCGATAAGACGGGAACCATCACCAAGGGAAAGCCGGGGGTAACCGATGTCATACCTGCCCAAGGATTTAACCCTGAGGAGGTTCTGCATCTGGCGGCCAGTGTGGAGAGGGGATCTGAGCATCCGCTCGGACAGGCTATGGTAAAAGAAGCAGAGAAAAAGGGAATAAGTCTTGTTGAGCCTAAAGATTTTGAGGCAGTTTCGGGCAAAGGAGTAAAGGCCAAGGTTGAGGGGAAAGAGGTTGTAGTAGGCAGCAGGAATTTGGTTTTCCAGGTGGAAGGTACCCGTCCTATGGAAGAAGAATTAGAGCGATTGGAAGAGGAGGCGAAAACAGCCATGTTGGTAGCCACCGATGGCAGAATAGCTGGAGTAATAGCGGTAGCTGATACCTTGAAGGAGGACTCCATCGAGGCT
>CAYYHL010000313.1:0-2488 GCA_964471775.1 uncultured Clostridia bacterium | reverse complement strand
CGTTCATACAATCGTTCTGGTACATTTAGAGCGATTCTTTTCCTTTTTGTGGCCAATTGACCCGCTTTTTGATGTAAATTACATGTAAAACAATTGTATCTGTCAACCCTATGTTGTTAGTTACTGTTGATTTAGCCTAATAGCTTAAATTGAAATAAACAGTGGGATTAAGCATGCTAACTCAGGATGGAGCTTTAACGAAAGAGGCTTTTTGGGACCGCATAACTATCATTGATTGAACTCGTAATCAGTTGCCTATGGCGAGGACTGTTCTGAGCTTCGGCCAAAACGGCGAGGGAGAAGGCTAAACGTTCTTCCTTTCATCGACCTTGTAACTGGCTTCCCCTTCCTCAACACCTTTCGTTGCTTTTTCATATGCCCATCTGGGAATTTGAGGGCTATTCTGGTTGAGTTCGTCTCGGTGTTTGACCAATTCCTCTAGTACTTCAACAAGCTCTTGGTCTGGATTTTCTCCGTAGCAATAGATATCGCAAAACATACGAGACTTGTTTCTGAGTGAACTATACCTATTTCCTGCATTTTGATGAGAATTCGCTTTCTCGTTTGGGTTCAAAAAGATTGTGACCGTTGCAAGAGCCGTAACTATAATTGCCAAAATGCCAGCAACAATATTGTGGTTGTCAAATTCCAAGAATGCTGAGGCACCAGCAATAACGGCTAATACGGCAGTTGGAACCCCCATCCATAAGTGAAAATCACTCCAAAAACTGGCTGCGGCAAAGTGGCCCTTCGCTGAATACAGGCTGTCTTCTTCTACTCTCCTTGCCTCTTTCATAATCTTCTCTTTAATGGTCTGCATGCTTTCGCACCTCCTTATTCAAAGGCGGGAAGGCTCCCATCAAACACGAGATTCCACCAGTGGAGTTCTTATTTTCTGGCATCCGTTTGAATCTTTGCCCAAGCTGGTTTTGTCTATTCCAGGGAGTGTGAAAATCTACTGTATCCTCCGTGTCAACCACGGGCATCAAATGCTTTCTATGGTGCCCCTATTTCAGAGTCTTTAGAGGATGAGTGACAGTTTGTTGTGCCCTAGTATTCTTGCCCTGGTGCTTCTCCTACGTCTTTCCTGGACCCAGCTTGGGTACGTTCTCAGCCTCTCATAAACTGTCTCAAAAGCTCTTAATTTTGTGCTTCTAGGATCCTCTTCAATGTTCGGAGACTTTCACTGCAGATTCTTGTCATCTCTTTTTGGATCTTGAGTTTATCTACAATCTTTCCAAATATCCAGCCCGGTAGCTCATATTCCAGGATATTTATCAATTTAGTCCCCTTTTCCGTTGGCTCAACTAGCCAGGTTCCTTCAAGTTTCATGCCTTTTGTTACTTTGTATACCATTTTCCTGTTCTTCTCTAGCATCTTGTGCTCACTAACAAGATCCATCGTTCTTCCTGCGGCCCTGAATTGGTGGTGCAATTTCACAACATTCTCACCTCTCTCCAGGATTTCTACATCGGATATGGGAAGATAGTTGCGTAGATTGTTTACATTCCACATGTACTGACTCACTTTCTCAGGAGGAGCGTTTATCTCTTTAGAATCCTCTATCCTTGTCACGGTTTTCACCTCCTTTCACTCCACCTTCCTACCCCAGATTCTTCTCCGGCCCAGACCTAGCGACCTGCTCAAAAGATAACCTTATTCCCGTATTCGTTCTTACCTTGCTACGGCCCAACAGGTTTCAAGCCAGCGACTGCCGCCCCAACTATCTCCTTTACTTTCTCTTCGGTAACAAAGATCTTGGTCTTATCCTCGACTACAGTTGAAACTTTCTCTTCGCTTAGAGGAGCCGGCTGCAAAGTAAGTCGGACCGCCAGCAGACATCCAATGATCGCTATCACCAGAGCAACGATGGAAAGCACAAGGTTCATTCTTACTCCCATTTCCTCTCACCTCCTCTACAGTCGTACGATTTTTTGTTTAACCTTCTCCGTTAGCTCTTCCCACCTAAAACTCTAGGTAGCTTTTCAGTCCAGACGTTTATTCTCTGGTCTATCATTATCTTTGACTACCAATAAACTCTTTCTATTCTTTCTTCATCGGAGACATTCTTACTTTTGTCTTGGTAAATCCCAGGAGGGTGTCATAGGGAATATAGCCAGTCAGGGAAGCTCTGGAAAACGAGTGGTCCATAGTGAATCAGATCGGCTATGTGTTCAAGACTTTCGTTAGCCTCTGATGCCACCAGATAACCCATGATGCGAGCATCGAGCTCGATAGATCGAGCCTCTCTTGGGTAGTACTGCTGGAAGTATTTTTTGAATTTCTTAGCCTTCTCTTGAATATCTTTTCGATCCTTTAGGAGATAATCATCCTCAGTCCAAAGTATGGTCTCAGCAATCTGATGCTGCACTCTGTGTCTCATCTCATGAGCTACCATGCTCAAGACAATCTCGGTTTGCCTGCGATAGTTAAAAAGACTCGAGAAAAGGTATTCCAGGTTCTCTTCTTCTATTAGGAATACATCTTC
>CAYYHL010000312.1:0-2489 GCA_964471775.1 uncultured Clostridia bacterium | reverse complement strand
CATTTTCCTTCTTTCTCTGCGGATGGCTCTTAGCCTTTTTCTCCTTTTTCTCTCTGTCGGCTTCTCATACTCCTGATGCCTTTTTATCTCCGAAGTCAAACCAGACTGCTGGCACTGTATCTTAAACCGATTTAGAGCTTGAGAGAAGGAACTATAATCACCGACTTTTATAGTAACCAAGAATTTTACACCTCCTCATTTTCTAGTTTAATACATTTTTTCCCCTAAGTCAAGCACGTCTCGCAGCTCCCCCGCCCAATGCTGTTTCGGGGTTTTCCCAAAAAATCAGCCAATCCCCCTGGGTAGACGTATGAGCTCCTGATTCTACGGGGATTATCAGCTACTTTGATGAAATCCTCACCCGGGAGGCCATTTGAATTGTCTGCCTCCCAAAAGATGAAAATGCAAATGTCCTACTGACTGTCCCGCTTCTTCACCACAGTTGCAAATGATCCTGAACCCTGTCTCTACTCTCTTCTTCTTGGCCAGTTCGTTGGCAACCAAATAAATCTTTCCTACCAAAGTCTGGTCAGTGGAAGAAAGATGGAGAAGATCAACAATATGCTTTCTGGGAACAATTAAGATGTGAACCGGAGCTTGAGGGTTCAGATCTTCAAACGCTATAACGTCACTATCCTCATGAACAATCTTGGAATCTAGTTTCTTCTTGGCTATTTCACAAAAGATACATCCATCCATCACTAACGTTCCCCGGTTGGCTGTGCCTTCTTCTTGCTAAGATTCAATCTCCCCAACTCGTCAATATTGAGGACTTTTACCGAGATCTCGTCCCCTACTTTGACTACATCAGAAACATTCTTCACAAATCTATCGCTGAGCTCTGAAACGTGGACCAGTCCTTCCTTGCCTGGCAGAATTTCCACAAAAGCTCCAAAGTCAGTCACTCTCTTCACTTTTCCCAGATAGATTTGTCCCACCTTCGGGTCTTCAATTATCCCCTTGATCATACCAACTGCCTTCTTGGTGCTCTCGTCATCCGCTGAAGAGACGGTTACCTTACCCTCCATGTCATCTATGTCAACTTCTGCTCCTGTTTCCTTGATAATTCCCTTTATCACTCTTCCTCCCGGACCAATAACATCCCCAATTTTATCCTGGGGTAGGTCCAGAATGGTAATGTGAGGAGCATATCGGGAAAGTTGATCCCGAGGACTCTTAATTGTCTTCTCCATTTCTCCCAGTATGAAATTCCGTCCTTCCTTCGCCCTCTCAAGTGCTTCTTTGAGTATTTCCAGGCTCAACCCGGAAATCTTGACGTCTAGCTGTAGAGCTGTAATCCCACTTCTTGTTCCAGCAACTTTAAAGTCCATGTCCCCAAACCTGTCTTCCAATCCCTGAATGTCAGTGAGAATGAAAGTTCTGTCTCCCTCCTCGACAAGTCCTATTCCTACACCCGCGACCGGCTCACTTATGGGAACTCCGGCATCCATCAAACAAAGACTTCCCGCACACACAGAAGCCATGGAGGAGGAGCCATTGGACTCCAAGATATCAGAGACCAAACGGATGGTATAGGGAAAGGAATCTTCGGGGGGAAGAACAGGTAGAAGAGCCCTTTCTGCCAGGAAACCATGCCCAATCTCCCTTCTTCCCGGGCCTCTCAGGAATCGAGCCTCCCCTGTAGAAAAAGGAGGGAAATTATAATGGAGCATAAATCTCTTGGATATCTCTTCCCTTTGCAGCCCATTTATTCTTTGCTCATCGGCGGAGGTTCCCAGGGTTGCCACCGCTAATGACTGGGTTCTTCCACGAGTAAAGAGTCCTGAGCCGTGTACCCTGGGCAGGATCCCCACTTCGCAATTTATAGATCTGATTTCATCCAGCCTTCTTGTGTCCCATCTTTTCCCTTCCTGAGCAATGAGCTGGCGCATTTTCTTCTTCTTCAAATCTTCCAAAATGAGGAGGAAATCTCCCTCCTTGTCAGGATAAGTTGATTGGAACTTAGCTAGCACTTCCTCATGAATTTTCTCCAGGTACCCCTCCTTTTTCTCTTTGGTCCAGTCTGCCCCAATGCTTTCAATCTTATCCCTAGCATACTCCTCTATCTTCTTCCTGAGCTTCTCCTCAATTTCACGAAGGGGGAAGTCCTTTTTCTCCCTCTCTACCTGAGATGTGAACTCTTCCTCCATCTGGATTATCTCTTTGATGTGTGAATGGGCTTCCTGGAAGGCCTTTACCACCACCTCTTCTTCAACCTTTGCCGCCTCCCCCTCAACCATTATTATCCCCTCTTTGTTGCCCGTTACCACTAGATCAAGCTTGCTTTCCTTGAGCTCACTGTCAGTGGGATTGATGACAAACTCTCCTCTTAGCATACCCACTCTTACAGCTCCTATGGCTTCGGTATGGGGAAAATCGGAGATAGCGAGAGCACTGGAAGCACCTATGATGGCTAGAGTAGGTGGCTGGCTAGATTCACTTGCCGACATGACCGTAGCGATGATCTGAACCTCATTTCTGAGTTCTCT
>CAYYHL010000311.1:0-2494 GCA_964471775.1 uncultured Clostridia bacterium | reverse complement strand
GTGTGGATCTAGCAAGGGAAATGGGTTTGTACCGCCAGCAATATTGCGGATGTATTTACAGTGAGGGGGAAAGGTATGGGTGCAGCAGAGGAGCGCGCGGTAAGCCAAAAGGTTTCTGAGGCAGCGCCATCCCAGGAAAGATGAGCTAAGAGCCGTTCTCTCGGTGAATCCTACTTTCTTAGCAACTTCACAGCTCGTACCCTGAATCCTTGAAGGATTCCCTTCGCCGCCGCCATCCCTTTTTTACTGCTACTTGAAGTTCCAGATAGATTCGGCAGCCCAGACGCTCTTCTATTTCGCCTCGAGCCGTCTGTCCTATCATCTTTATCATTTTCCCTGCTCGCCCAATAAGAATACCCTTTTGGGAGCGATGCTCTACATAAAGGGTGGCTTGAACATAGATTAAGTCCTCTTTTCTCTGTTCGAATTGATTCACCTTAACCAAGACTGAATAGGGGATTTCCTGACGAGCCAGGGCAAATATTCTTTCTCTGATGAGCTCAGCTACCAGGATACGCTCGGGCTGATCGGTAACCAAATCTGAGGAGTAGTAGGGAGGATGGACGGGAAGGTACCGGATCATTTCGCCTGCCAGAATGGATATGTTAGTTCCCTTCTTAGCAGAGATAGGGATGATGCGGACAAAAGGGAAAAGATTTTCGTAGGCCTGCCACAAAGACCTGAGTTGGTTTTCTTTGATTTTGTCAATTTTGTTCACAGCCAGGAAGACTACTTTTTCTATTGTCTTTAGTTTCTCTACGATGAATTTGTCATCTTCGGAAATAGGAGAGGTAGAATCTACCATGAGCACTATCATATCCACCCCTTCGAGCCCCCTGAGGGCTTGCTCAATGATGTGCCTGTCGAGAGGAGTCTTTGCCTGACTTAGTCGAACTATTCCCGGCGTGTCGAGAAAGACTATCTGGGCTTCCTTGAAAGTGACTATTCCCCGGATAACATTGCGAGTAGCTTGAGGTTTTTCAGAGATAATAGCGATTTTATCTCCCACCAGATAGTTAATCAGGGTAGATTTTCCCACGTTGGGTCTGCCTATCAAACTAACGAATCCTGACTTGAATTTCATCCGTTTATTCCTTCAGAGACAATGCGAACCTAATATGCAGCGACAAAGGGGAAGAGTTCCGAGATATTCCTTAGTCCTTCAGGAGAATCGTGTCGATATTAATGAAGACAAGGTGGGGTATAGGGCGGGAGGATAAAATCCTCCAGGACGTAGTCCCGCTCATTTTTGGATGAGAGATACCGTGAGCCTAGAGACGGGGAAGATACTCTTCCAATTCGTAAGAGGTTACTTGGGATCGATATCTTTCCCATTCCATTTTCTTGTTTTCTATCAGTTTATAGAATAGAGGCTTCCCCAGAGTTTTCTTGAGCCACTCACTCTTCTCGGCTATCTTTATAGCCTCCCACAGATTCTCAGGAAGGGACTCAATCCCCCTTCTCTCTCTTTCCTCATCGCTCATTTCGTAAACATTTTCTTTTACGGGAGATACGAAATCATATTCTTTCTCTATTCCTTCCAATCCTGCTGCCAGCATTGTCGCATAGGCCAGATAGGGATTGCAGGCAGGATCAGGTGATCTTAGTTCTACCCGGGTAGCCTCCTCCTTACCCGGCTTGTAGGTCGGAACTCGAACAAGGTCAGATCGGTTTCTCAGAGCCCAGGAAAGATAGACGGGAGCCTCGAATCCAGGGACCAGTCTTTTGTACGAATTCACCCATTGATTTGACACCAGGGCAAATTCTCGGACATGTGTCAGGAGTCCCGCGATGTATCTTTTAGCTATCTCTGCTAGGTGATGTTCATCGTCAGGATCAAAGAAGACATTAACAGCTCCCTTGAAAAGAGACTGATGGGTGTGCATGCCATTGCCACAGATCCCGTAAACTGGTTTTGGCATGAAGGTAGCATAGATATTATTTTTTAAGGCTATCTCCTTTACTACTAGCCGGGAGGTCATAGTACTGTCAGCCATAGTCAGAGCATCAGTATACCTGAGGTCAATTTCATGCTGACTGGGAGCAACCTCGTGATGGCTGCATTCTACCTCGATTCCCATTTTCTTCAGGGCGAAAACTGTTTCCCTCCGGAAATCACTAGCCAGATCCTGTGGAACGAGGTCAAAGTAGCCGCCATCATCCAGCCCTTGGGGAGGTATTTGGCCGGATTTGAAGTAAAAATATTCCAATTCTGGTCCCACATAGAAAATGTATCCCAAATCAGCTGCTCTTTTGAGGGTTCTCTTTAAGACATATCGGGGGTCTTCTTCGTATTCACTCCCATCTGTCTGGAGTATGTCACAAAACATTCGTGCAACCCCCCCAAATTGGTCTGTCACCTGAGGGATGATACAGAAGGTGGAAGGATCTGGCATAGCCATCATATCGCTCTCTTCGATTCTGCTAAATCCTTCGATGGATGAGCCATCAAATCCTGCGCCGTCTTCCAGAGCTACTTCCAGCTCCTCCAAGG
>CAYYHL010000310.1:0-2500 GCA_964471775.1 uncultured Clostridia bacterium | reverse complement strand
AGGAAGCTGAGAGATAATGATATCTTCGGGAATCTGGGAGGAAAACTTTGTTCCCACCACCTTTAACCCCAGATTCTGTTCGCTGAGAACAAGAGCGGCTTCTTTAATATCCTTTCCTACAACGGAAGGAACTTCTATTTTATGCGAAGGCACCAATATTCTCAAAGTCAAAAGACCCATCCCCAGGGCTATTCCCATTAGACTGACAAATATTCCCACCCACTTGAGGAAGGACCTTAACCACGGGGGCAAGCTTGCTCCTTCAATTCTTTCTTGGCTAGTTTAACCAATTTTGAGAACTCGCCAGGTTCCTTAACGGCCAAATCCGAGAGGATTTTTCTATTTATGTTTACGTCAGCCTTCTTGATTCCTTGTATGAAGCGACTGTATGAAAGACCCTCTTTGGCTGCAGCGGCTCGGATTCTGGTGATCCAGAGTCTCCTGAAATCCCTCTTTTTTCTCCTTCTATCCCGGTAACTACTGAAAAGAGCCTTCTTCAAAGCCTCACTGGCTAACGTATAGAGTGTACCTCTTCCTCCTCTATATCCCTTGGTCTGCCTTAAGACCTTTTTTCTCTTCTTGGAGTGGATTACTCCTCTCTTAACTCTGGTCATATGTCCCTCTTACGGTGTATTTAAGAATGGATACTTCGCACAATTTCTGCCTGAAGCTGCGCCAGAGAAATCCCCCTTTGCCTTCTTTGATCATGAGGATTTTTTTGAATTCTCACCGCCCGCTGAATATATGGGGGTCTAGAAGTTCGCTCCTTTCGGTGCTTCAAAATATGAGCCGCTTGATTCGCTTTCTATCCGCTGAGTCTAACAGGACGCTTTTTCGTAGTCCTCTTTTCCGCTTGGAGGCCTTCTTAGCCTTAAGATGTCCTCGATAGGCTTTGCTCCTCTTTATAGCTCCTTTCTTAGTCATCCTAAGTCGCTTCGTAGCGCCTCTATGGCTTTTAAGCTTGGGCATTGAGCTGCTTTTCCTCCCCCGTTCTTACCTTGATTGTTGAGCAAGACCTGTTTCTAATGGGTTTGCTCTACCAGATTGCGAGGTGTCTTGATACAGGTGCGAATTAACATGTTTTTTCTTAGAACTACTTCGCCGATTTCGGGAGTAGATATTGCTCTAACCTTCTCCCCCTGGGAAGAGGACTGGACATTGCTTTCCCTGTATCTTCTACTTCTCGAACCAACCGCTTCAGGATCTCCCTTCCCCTATCTTGATAAATCATTTCTCTGCCCCGGAATCTGAGAACGACCTTTACCTTATGACCCTCCTCCAGAAACTTAAGGACCTTCCTGCATTTTATCTCAAAATCATGCTCTCCTATCCGATAACCCAGTCGTACTTCCTTGAGAACATTGGTGTCGTGGGGTTTCTTGTTTTTTTTCCTTCTTTTCTCCTGTTGATACTTGAATTTCCCATAATCGAGTATGCGACAGACGGGTGGGTCAGCCTGAGGAGCAACCTCCAAGAGATCCATCTCTCCATCTCTCGCCATCTTCAAAGCTTCTTCTCGAGGGAAGACTCCCAGCTGTTTTCCTTCAGAATCAATCAGTCTTACCCTCTTTGCTCTGATCTGCTCGTTTACTCTAATTCTCTGTTGTCTTACGATACCTCTGCCCCTTTGCTCAGATTGTTATTAAATCTCGACTCTTTTTTCCTTAACCGCTTCTATCACAGTCTGGATAAAATCTTCAGGCTTAATGTCCTTCAAATTATCTCCGTTCCTCTTTCGCGCCGTTACCGTCCCCTTTTGTGCCTCTTTCTGCCCAACAATAAGCGTATAAGGGATTTTATCTAGCTCCGCCTGTCTTACCTTAAATCCTAGTAGTTCATTCCTCACATCCATTTCCGAGCGGACACCCTTATTCACCATCTGTTGATGAAGGTTTTCGGCAAAAGAATTTTCCTTCTCAGTTACGGTTAATATTCTTACCTGGACAGGGGAAAGCCAAAGGGGAAAAGCTCCCGCCACATGTTCAATCAATATACCAAGAAATCTTTCTATTGTCCCCAGCACTACCCGGTGAACCATAACTACCCTCTCCCTTTCCCCATTTGGAGCTGTATACTTCAAGTCGAATCTTTCGGGAAGATTAAAATCCACCTGAATAGTAGGACCCTGCCATAACCTCCCCAGGACATCTTCCATCTGGATGTCTATTTTAGGCCCGTAGAAGGCTCCTTCCCCCTGAGCGATCTGAAAATCAAGCTCCTCCTCCCTTAGTGCATCCTTTAGGGCCTGAGTTGCCTTTTCCCAATGATCTGGGGAGCCGATAAACTTAGCTGGTCGAGTCGAGAGAGTCATCTGGTAGCCCAGATCAAAGGTATCCATCATAAATACAGCAAATTGCAGCACTTTCCTCACTTCTTCAACTAGCTGGGAAGGAATGCAGAATATGTGAGCATCGTCCTGGGTAAAACCTCTTACCCGAAGAAGACCACGTAGAACCCCGGACTCTTCCCTCCTGTAGACAGTTCCCAGCTCAAAATACCT
>CAYYHL010000309.1:0-2509 GCA_964471775.1 uncultured Clostridia bacterium | reverse complement strand
GAAATTCTTTTGGATATGCTTCCTGACAGAAAAGGTGCAGCCTGGAGCGAAATCGCTAGTTTCAGTCCTGTCCCGGTGGGGGCTCCAGCCAACGTATGTGTGGGACTGGCAAAGTTGGGAGTAAAGGCAGGATTCATAGGAAAGGTGGGGGAGGATCCCTTTGGAAGACTGCTGGTAAATGTCCTTCAAGAAAACGGAGTGAATGTCTCTGGGGTGAAGTTTGATCTGGATGCCAGGACCACCCTCGGTTTTGTCTCCATCTCGAGAGAAGGAGAAAACGACTTTTTCTTTTATCGCAATCCAGGTGCTGACACAATGCTTCGCCCGGATGAGCTAGATGAGGATATCATAGCGAAAAGCAAAGTCTTCCACTTTGGATCGGTCAGCATGACTTGCGAACCCTCCTGTTCAGCCACCCTTAAGGCCCTTCAATTTGCCCGCAAGCATAAAGTTCTTATCGCATTTGATCCCAATCTGCGTCCTCACCTCTGGAGGGATCTAAAGGAGGCAAAGGCAAAAATCATGGAAGGATTAGAAAGTGCGGATCTGGTAAAGGTGAACGATGTGGAGCTGAAATTTATGACTGGAACAGTGAATTTGGTTAAAGGTACAAATTGGCTTCTACGAAAAGGACCCAAGATGATTGTGGTTACCCTGGGGGAGCGGGGAAGTTTCTTTCACAACAGGCAAGGATTTGGGTCTCTGCCTGCTTATAAGGTAAAGGTTGTAGATACAGTGGGATGCGGAGATGCCTTCACTGCAGCGATATTACATCAATTCCTTCTTTCAGGCAAAGAAGGCAGGGATATATCCTATGTGAAGAGACAGCAGATGGAGCAAATTCTAAAGTTTGCGTCCGCCGCGGGTGCCCTCACCGCTACCAGGAAAGGAGTAATGCCCTCTCTACCAACCGGAAAACAGATAGAGGAATTCTTAACCAAGGTGGGAAAGAGAGGCCAGTGAGCAGGCACACGTGAGAAAGACAAAAAGTCCCTTCTATTATGGATGGATCATTGTTGCAATTGGCTTTGCCGCTATGGCTGTTGCCTATGGTGTGCGTAGTTCCTTCTCTGTTTTCTACGTGGCAATTCTTGAGGAGTTCGGCTGGAGCAGGGCCAACACAGCAGCAATTTTTTCCATTAATGTGATTGTCTATGGCATTTCATCTCCCTTTGCCGGATTCCTGGTGGATCGTTTTGGCCCGAGGAGAATTCTCTCAATAGGGGTTGTCTTACTTGCGCTGGGGACAGTTCTGTGCAGTCAGGCTAGTGCCTTGTGGCATTTCTATCTTTTGTTTGGGGTCACAATTGCGGTTGCAACGAGCCTTGTTGGATTTCCCGCCAATGTTGCGGTACTATCAAATTGGTTTATCAGAAAAAGAGGAACAGCTTTTGGTATTTTCGGCTCTGGCTGGTCCGTGTCTTTTCTAATAGTTCCTCTGGTACAGTATTTGATTGTCGCTTTCGGCTGGCGGATGGCCTTTGTCACCCTGGCGGTCCTAGTTCCAGTCATTCTACTACCCTTGATTATACTTTTTTCGCGTCACAGGCCGCAGGATATAGGACTTCTGCCCGATGGCATCAATCCAGGCAGCCAAAATGAGATTTCTTGTGCTCAGAGCAAAATAGATACATTTGCTGCTTGCCCGCAATCAGCCACTTTTGAGTGGACACTGGGCGAGGCGATGAGGACACCTCAGCTCTGGATCCTGTTTCTAATAATTTTCTGCGCTTTTGGAATATCAGAGAATCTTATGGTAACTCATCAAGTAGCTTTTTTTGTCGGCGTTGGCTATTCCGGTATTTTTGCTGCGTCCGTGGTTGGTTTCTTTGGAATCATATCTGCAGTGGGGCATCTGACTGCGTTTCTTTCCGACATAATCGGTAGGAAGAAAAACTTCACCCTGGGATCCGGTGTAGCCATTCTGGGAATACTCATTCTTTTTCTGGTTAAAAGCCCTTCTTATCCCTGGATGCCTTACCTCTGCGCGGGACTATTCGGATTTGGTTTGGGAATATTCAGTCCCACTTTGACTGCCGCAGTAGCGGATATATTCCACGGGAGACATTTCGGCGCCATCAATGGATTTCTACTTTTGGGATTTGGGGCTGGAGGGATCATTGGCCCCTGGTTGGGTGGATATATCTTTGATAAAACCCATAGCTACAGCTACGCCTTCTTGGTGACAATATTGGCACTTATTGTGGCCTCTAGCCTGATCTGGGTTGTATCTCCGGGAAAAAGGAACAACCCAGGTACTGACAAGTGACTGCCGACCTACTGGGGAGTACTAGACCCTAAAACTTATCTACCACATGGGGAGGAAAATTATGAAAATCAAGCAAAATAACAAAGTGAACGAGGTGGAAGTTGCAACCGAGGGCTATAAAGGTATCAGAAAAAAAATCCTCATTGGTTCCGATGACGGCTCGAAGAACATCATAATGAGGTATTTCACAATTGCGCCGGGAGGGCATTCGCCAAAACACAGACATAACTCGGAACACCT
>CAYYHL010000308.1:0-2510 GCA_964471775.1 uncultured Clostridia bacterium | reverse complement strand
GAGCCAGGATAAGTATTCCAGCCAAAGATGTACCTAAGTTTAAACCGGGAAGAAGTCTGAGGGAAGCGGCAGGTCCTATACCTCCTCCATCTGAGCCTCAGTAAAAACAATCCAGCTACATGCGGGAATTAGGTAATAGGTAAACTGCAATAAAGAATTATTATCGCGATCAGCCCAGCTATGAAATAAAAAGACCTCACGTGATGAGATCCCTTTAATAGTTTTTACCAAAATATGGACTCGGTTTGCTTCTTAAACGGAAGGTGAGTGAATTGAAGAATTCAAAAATAGTGGGCTATGGATTGAAAATATTCACTGTCGGGGTAGGAATCAGCTGTATAGTAGCAGGGATTCATATGATTTACCGAAACCTGCAGACCACAATTGGTCACACATGTATTCCCAGTGGTTTGATCTTACTAATAGCAGGGGTGGTCTTGATCGCTTTAGGTAGAGCAAATCAAACCAACGGCAGAAAAAGCTCAAAGGAGCTCTCCCTTATCCTTCTGGGTATTGTACTTCCCATATCAATCATTTTCCTGGCCATCGGTGCAGGTTTCTATCTTTTTTCAAAGAGTGAAGCAATCACTGAGACAGTCAACACATACCCCGTTCTCAGGGACGTTCTCCAAATTGTTTTAGCCGTCGCTGCAGTAGCGATAGCAGCGCTCGGTTATCTAATCTACCGTATTGTAGTACAAAGTCTCCAGATTCGTGCAGAAAAAGAGATTGGAAGCGAGAGACGGAGAATCACGGCTAAGTTATACACATACTTGGGCCTTCTTCGCTGGACAGACTTCGAGAGGATCACTCCATCAGACCCACGGTATCGTGAAGATGCTATTGAGGTGACAGAACGAGCACATGAATACGCTTCTGCCTTAGATGAACGCGACCCAAGAAATGAACGGACAATAGCGACAGTCCGAAATAACCTTGCTTGGTATCTCGCAGACAGAGGAAGGTCACAAGATAGGGATAAAGCCCGAGGGTATGCTCAATATATTCATCTAAGAAGTCAAAACTTCCCGGAAGAAAGGGAAGAGTGGGAACGTACTTACGAGAAAGTGATGCAAGTGTATCCCTAAACTGGCGGCGTTGGCGGAGGTAGAGGTCCACAAACTATCATATTTAAGCCTTTCTTAGTTAATTTCATATGCTCTCGGTGATTTCGACCTAAATCACCATCAAAAAAGAAATTTTGGAGACGAACGCTCGTTTATAATGGGTTACTTGCTTATCCTGGCTCGTTAATCTCCATTATAAGCGAAACCTCAGATTTGTCAACCCCTTTCCAAAGTTCTTTCTTGAAAAGGCTTTCAGAACTTTCATCTTAAGCATACTCTTTAACTTTTCTTTGTCAAGTCCCACCACCACTTTTCTAACAATCTCATCGTCAAACCACCAAACAACTTCATTATCGCAGGCTCTAACCGGTTGGGTACCATGGTGGTGGCACCAGCCGTAGTTTCGGATTGAGTCGCAAGTTATAGAAGACAAAGATAATCCTACCACCACTACCTCTGCCCTTTCGAATCCCTCCTCGTAGGTGCACCAAGCAGAGAACCCTGCAGGGAGCCGCTAATCGATATCAACCTGACGTGAGTCGATACGCTTGCTACGCCCCTCCACAACTGGTTATAGAGATCGGATTGGCGGGCTTGAAAAGCAGTCATCATCTCCCTGAGTTGCTGCGCTTCCCCCTCCAAGGCCCCTATCCTCTCACATTGGGGGATCAGCTTCTTACCACCGAGTTTGGCGATTCCCCGTCATTTCTCCTCGGCGAAGTAGCCCTCACCGAGGAGGTAGTTTCGAGTCTCCTTGATAATGTGGCTCCAAGGGTTGGGCCAGTCTCTGCCCAGCAACGACACACGATGGAGCCGACATCATCTTTCATCTGATCGCCGGTTATGTTGCTCACAATCTGTCCCTCCAGACCACCAAGGCTCTGGCCGGACGCCTCGGACGATAACGCGCCAAAGACGGCCTTGGACTTGACCATGCGCCCCTTTCTGCCCAGGCTCAGCTTGAGATGACCCTCCTCTGCCAGATGGACGAAGGCAGCGGTAACCATCTCCTCAGCTAGATGCCTTTTCCCGACCTTGACGCCGCGACAAGGCAGCTTCTCGCCGAACCGCGAGGCTCCCACGAACACGTCGCCAAAGAGGTAGGCCAAGGCGCTAGGAACAACTGAATACTCCATGACCTTTACCTCTGATCCTTTGATGCCCGACAAGCAAGAAAAAGCATAACACGCTTCCATTACTCTGTCAAACCACCTCACCCAAACCTTCTCAGCTCCTTTGACACCCTTCCTTTCCCTGCTAAAATAATCCCACAGAGAATATTCACAAAAAATACCCGCTAAAAGAGTTACGAAAGTGTTAAACCAAATTTTGGATTGGGCCTCAAAAATCGCTCCAATAATAGTTGTTGCTGGTGCTCTAATAGGAACCCACATTTGGGCATATAGATTAGGCAGAAACAAGGCAGAAAAAGAGGTGAGAAAA
>CAYYHL010000307.1:0-2512 GCA_964471775.1 uncultured Clostridia bacterium | reverse complement strand
TACCTTTTCCTTATGAAAGGTCTGGGGGGAAGACTTACCTGCGGTAGCCTGGCAGCCTTCATACCGCGCGCTCAGAGCCTGGGACCACTCTGCGCTCCGCCCTAGCCTCAAGGTACATTGTAGGCACTAAGGCAATTATGTGGTCAAGGAGTTAGCTAAGACAGTGTGTTTCGGAGGAACTTCTTGGCAACAGCCTGCGGCTCGAACGGTCCACCGTGGCAGGAAAGAAAGACTTTTGGCGAGTACTCGAGCAACCTTCTGACACTTTGTCTCAATTGCTCCCTGTCCAGAATGAAAGAGCTATAGGCAGGGGCTTTAGAAAAGAAGAACTTCCCAACAATCAAATCACCGACAATAGCCGCTTCTGGAACGACTACAGAGATGGAACCAGGAGTGTGACCAGGGGTCCGAACCACTCTCCCTTCGACTCCGTACTTTCCCAAGTCCTCGTCTCCTTGGAGGATAATATCTGGGTCAAACGGTTCAACCCTCTGTCTACTGGAATAGAAATTGATGGCCCGGCCAAGGAATCCACGGGGATACAAGTGGGCAGGAATTCCTTTCCGTGGCCCCTCGGCATCAAGCTCCTGAATGGCTATCGGAGCACCGGTCAACTCTCTTAGCTCTCTGGCGCTTCCGTAGTGATCAATGTGGCCATGGGTAATCAGAATCAATTCGATGTTCTGAGAGTCTATTCCCTTCTTGATAAGGAATTCGGTTATCTTCTTGCCATTTCCAGGAAATCCGGTGTCTATCAGGATGCAACCCCTTTCCCCTTTAACCAGATAGACTTTGACCAACCTCGTCGGGATCTCAACTATGCACTGTTTCATTTCCACGATGACCTTCTTTTGGTTTCTCGTCCAAAGCACACACCGGGACTATCTCCCAGGCGCACAGCAAATGTCGCAATTGGGCGCGGAGTTACATAGCCTGCCCAGCGATCAAGGGAGCAGCAAAGCGTTGATGTAAGTCCCAAAGACGTGCTATCCGTTCGTGTCTACCCATTTCCTGAAAACTAGAACGGCATTATGACCACCAAAGCCGAATGAATTGGACAAGGCAATATTGACTTCTTTCTCTCTCGCTGCATTGGGAACGTAATCCAAATCACATTCTGGATCTCTATCGTCAAGATTGATTGTTGGTGGAATGATTGAGTTCTTGATAGTGAGGATGGTGGAGATTGCTTCTACTGCCCCGGCAGCTCCCAGTAGGTGACCGATCATTGATTTATTCGAGCTTATTGGTATTTCGTAGGCATGTGCGCCTAGAGCTGATTTCAGGGCCTTTGTCTCTGTTATATCATTCCACTTGGTGCTAGATCCGTGTGCATTGACATAGTCTATGTCCCATTTGTGGATTATGCCATTACCGCAGTCAAAGCTTGTTCTGCAGGCATCTTCGATGGCTAACTCAATACATTTGCTTTGAGTCATGACAGTCGGCTCAGTTATATGACGAGCATCCGAGTTGTTACCGTAGCCAATGATTTCAGCATATATTTCTGCGCCCCTGGCTCTTGCCCGATTTGACTCCTCCAGGACAATTATTCCCGCTCCCTCGCCGAGAACAAATCCGTTGCGGTCTCTATCGAATGGCCTTGATGCTTTTTCTGGGGAGTCATTCCTTGGTGACAAAGCTCCCATAGCACAAAGGGCGGCGACACTGGTCGGGACTATTGGTGCTTCCGTTCCACCGCAAATTGCCACATCTGCCTTACCATGCTTTATTAGATCAAAAGCGTCGCCAATAGCATTAGTACCAGCGGCACAGGCGGTCACCACACATCTGTTCGGTCCTTTTGCTCCTAGCATGATCGAAGTCTCGCCTGACACCATGTTTGGTAGGAAGGAAGTTATGAAGTAAGGCGAAGTCTTGCCCGGCCCTCTTCTCAGCAGATTATCGCGGTGTCGGTCGTAACTGCTTATTCCGCCTATACTGGTGCCAATAATGACTCCCACCTTGTCTGCGTTACTATCATCAATAATCAAACTGCTATCTTCAACTGCCTCCTTGGTTGCGTACAGACCATAATGGATACACGGATCAGCCCTCCTAACAACCTCATAATCCAAAAGGTCATAAGCGTTAAAGTCCTTGATTTCGGCAGCAATTGTTGTTCTGTAGTTGGAAGCATCAAACTTCGTTATTTGGCCTACTCCCGATTTTCCTTGGCCTAACTCACGCCAGAACTCCCCCACTGAGTTTCCTAGTGGAGTAATTGCTCCGATTCCGGTGATTACCACTCTCCTAATCATTGCTCCCACATACCCAGCCTTTTCCTAAGATAGCGAACTGCTTCTTGAATCGTGTCGACCTTTTCAAAGTCTCCATCTTCGGGGGGTATCTCAATCCCAAACTCATCTTCACAAGCGAGCATTAAATCTACTAAGCCGAGGCTATCGAACTCGAGATCTGTCCTCAAAGATGTATCTGGGGTCATCTCTCCAACTTTCTGAATTCCTTTCTGGCTCACTATCAATTTTCTCAGTCTTTCAAATATGTCTTC
>CAYYHL010000306.1:0-2518 GCA_964471775.1 uncultured Clostridia bacterium | reverse complement strand
AGACACATGGATTCCTTCAACCGATTAGCCGCCATAATACTCCATGATCTAAGGGGAACAGTCGCCAGGCTCTCAGTGTCCCTCGAGAATGCCAAAAAATACTACCACGAACCTGAGTTTCGGGAGGACCTGTTAGCTACTCTTTCTGATAGTGTTAAGAAGATTCAGTCTCTTACCCAAAAAATAAGTGAGCATCCCACCTCCCTGGAGCTTAAACCTTATTCAATAAAGAAGATTCTAACGGAAGTTATGGAGGAACTTAGATTAAGGGAACTCAGGGGCGTCACGGTAAGAGAAAAATACGCCGATATCCCTCTTCTCATGCTGGATTCTTCCTCCATAAAGCGAGTGTTTCGGAATATCATGACTAACGCTCTTGAGGCTATGCCTGAGGGAGGCACAATTGAGATAAGCTCCTACCTGAAAAGTCCTGGGCGCCTTGTATACGTAGAAATCAGGGACACGGGAGTGGGGATGACCCAGAATTTTGTCGATAGTCACCTGTTCAAACCTTTTGTCAGTACCAAAGAAAAAGGTCTGGGGCTGGCACTTTATTCCGCTCAGGAAATAGTACGCCTGCACGGGGGAAAAATAGAGGTACAGAGCAGGCCCGGACAGGGAACTATGTTCAGGATCAAACTGCCCTTCTTTTCATCACGGGATTTAGGCAAAGTGATAAGAAAGCGGCTCGGCCAGTATCTTCTGGATATGGGAGTTATCACCGAGCGAAAGCTTAAAGAAGCCGTGCAGATTCAGGCTACAGACAAAAGGAGAATAGGTAAGATACTTATAGATATGGGTCATATAAGGAAAAAAGAAATGGCAAGAGCTCTTGAAAGACAGAAGAAAGCAGGGAGAAGAATGATGGAACTCCTTATGAAGGACCGATTATGAAACCCGCCGTTTTAGTGGTTGAGGATGATGAATACTTAAGAAAGCAGGTATGCTGGGCTCTCAAGGATGAGTCTAAAGTTCTGGAGGCAGAGGATGCAAACCATGCCAGAGAAACCATGCATAAAGGTCCCCGTATAGAAGCAGTACTCCTTGACCTACATCTTCCTCCCAAAGTCAACACCCCTGAGGAGGGTCTTAAGTTCCTCGCTCATTTAAGAAGTCTCTATCCGGAGACAGGAATAATTGTTATGACCGGAAGTAAAAGTAGGAAAGCTCCCGAGGAGGCAGTAGGGCTAGGGGTGCAGGATTTCTTCTCCAAACCCTTTGACCTTGATGAGTTAAGGCTTACCTTAAGAAGAGTCTTGCGAATGCGGAAGCTGGAAAAAAAGGTGAGAGAGAGGGAAAGAGCGCTTGAAGGGAAGCATAAATTTGTAAATCTTGTGGGGAAGACCAAAAAAATGCAGGAGCTTTTCCGCTTCATTGCCAAAATAGCGCCCACCAGTTCCACCGTTCTTATCAGGGGGGAAAGTGGCACGGGGAAAGAGCTCATTGCAAGAGCCATTCACTACCACTCTCTCAGGAAAGAAAACCCGTTTGTTCCCGTCAACTGTGCCGCCCTGCCCGAGACTCTTTTAGAAGCCGAGCTCTTTGGACATGAAAAAGGTGCTTTCACCGACGCCGGGTATAAGAAAGAGGGGATGTTCGAAGTAGCAAATAAGGGAACTATCTTCCTCGACGAGATCTCGGATATGAGTCTGCAAATGCAGGCTAAGATCCTTAGAGTGATTCAGGAAAGGTGTTTTAATCGTCTGGGTAGCACAAAGCCTATTCAGGTAGATGTTCGCATTATTGCCGCTACCAATAGGGACCTGGAGAAGATGATCCAGGAAAGAACCTTCAGAGAAGACCTCTACTACAGATTAAATGTTGTATCCATTCTAGTTCCTTCGTTGAGAGAGAGAAAGCAGGATATTCCTCTCTTGGCCCAGTGCTTTCTAATCAGATACACTACCCTCCATGGGAAAAAGGTAAAAGGTATTTCTCCTCTGGTCATAAATCAGCTTTCCAGGTACAGTTGGCCAGGGAATATAAGAGAACTGGAAAATGTAATGGAAAGAGCAATTATTCTCTCAACCGAAGGAATTATTGTGCTCGAGGACCTGCCCCGTCACCTGCAGCCTGCCTTTGCCCGGAAAGAGCTACCGCCTCCTTCTATGGAAGAGGCGGAGAAGAAACTTATTCTTGACACCTTGCTGGCTACTCGGGGCAACAAGAGCAAGGCGGCCGAGCTTATTGGAATTCACCGCAACACCTTGAGCCGCAAGCTAAAAGGATACCGTATCCAGCCTTAGAATTGTTCCAAGGATAGATCTTTCCCTTTTCTTGGTACCACCTTCACGCTGATGGTACTCTCCAGGGCGTAGACTGATCCGTCATAGGAAGTGAGATATAATAACCGTCTTCCCTCGGCAGGGGTACAATTCATCCTTCCCCTGGTAGCGTAGCTCCACTTCTCCTCACCCGTTTCGCGGTCAAGTGCACGTACCTTTTCATCTGATGAGGCAACATACACTGTCTTTCCTGTAACAAGAGGAGCGGCATCCACCCATCCATCTGTCTCAAA
>CAYYHL010000305.1:0-2521 GCA_964471775.1 uncultured Clostridia bacterium | reverse complement strand
TATAGGTGTAATCTACTTTGCCCGGCACTTTTTGGGCAAACTCCTTCTGGGTCAACCCCAGGTTTTTCCTTATCTTCCGAAGTCTTTTCCCCACTGTTTCGGTCATCTTTTCTCCTCCTCTAATTGTGCAAAACCTGATGGCCATTCTTCTTAGTAATACAAAGAAGCGATTAACTCTAGTAATTGTCAATTAAAACGGTGGAGTACCTACCCAGATAGCAATAGATTTTTCCTTGGCCAGATTCCGTGTTCTGTGGGGAAGGGTGGAGTGAAACCACATAAAATCCCCCTCTTCCAAGGTGAACTTTCTATCACTTACGGTGATCTCAAGTTTTCCTTTTAAAACAAAGACGGACTCCTCTCCTTCGTGTTGGTACGGCTTATCACCTGTGGAAGAGTCCGGTTCAAATTCATAATAGACAAACTGTAGATTATAGTTACTTGGAGATAGGATACTGAATTTTGCACCTTTTTCTGCAACGATGGGCTTGCGTCTATCATTTTTCCTTACAAGTAGGACATTCTCTCTGGTTGCTCTCTCTCCCAACAGAACCCCTACGGAGGTCTCCAGGTAATCAGCAATAGCGCGAAGAGTACTTATCGATGGGTTTACAATTCCTCTCTCAATTTGGCTCAGAAGACTCGGACTTATTCCTATCGCCTCTGCAGCCCCAGTGAGGGTTTGCCCTGTTTGTTCTCTTTTTCTTCTAATCTGCAGCCCCAGGTAACGATCTACTTGGCCCTCTTGTTTCATGGTCTCCTCAGAGGTCAAAAACCATGGCGTATACCTGCAAGAGTGGTAACTTAATACAGTATAACTAAATATATTTATTTTGCAAGCCCTCGCATTAGACTCTCCTCTGCAATAACTCTGAACACCTCCTATGTATAAAGATTTTTTGTCCCAATTCACCTTGACAAGAGAATGTATATGTCCTATCATAGTAACTACGGGCCTGAGTGCTGAATACGTCTTCTGTAAGAATCCCTAATACTCTACTCTCAAGAGGATCAATTCTGGGTGTATATGAACAAAATGGCTTCTCAAGAAAACATAATTGGCGAAAGGAAAATCCCATGCAAGTAGACAAAAGAGGTTTACTCAAGGCTTTCCTGAGAAGGGAAGATCTATGCAAGAAGTTATCGCCGGATGACATTAGATTGTTCTTACTCTTGGTAGTCTCTAGCGAAAAAGGCAAAAGGGAAGGGAAACTAAGCTGGGAGAATGTTAAGGAGTATTTGGGGGATAATTTCGGAAAGGATCGGTTGAAAAGAACAGCTTCAAGTTTAGAAAAGGTGGGGCTAGCCAAGGTCATCTTCCATCCGGGAGAGGTAGAAATAGCCTATCGACTATTATGAGCGTTCTCGTCTGCAAAAGCTTCTTCCTTTGTCCCATTTTGTCCGGTCTCTCCCCAGTATTCGCAAGATTCCCACACCCTTTCCCATAATCCGTTAGTGCCTGACCTGACACGGCCGTCACCAAATTGGTGAACTCGCTCTCAGCAGGGATTGACGGGATTCATACCCCAGAAAGATTATCTATCCTAGTTTAACCTTGACGCTCAGAGATATTTGTCTTAGAATATGCCCACCCCAGGATAGATACGCCGGAGTGCCAAAAAGACCATGAAGTCTTTAACTTTAGAGGAGAAATCGTCAAGGAATGGAGAGGAAATGCTTCTCTAGGTACAGAGAATAAGTGGACATGGTACGCCAGGAATATGTATGACCAGGAAGTTAATAATGGAACATACATTTTCAAAATTACTGCGAGGGCTAGCGGTGGGCGTCATGACCATAAAATCAAGTTACTATCAGTTGTGCGCTAGAATATGACTGAAAAAAGAAGCGTTCAGGAAGCGGCGAAGTTTATGTTACTCTTGCTCCTGATTCTTGTTATTCGTATACAGCCGGTCTTGGCCAGGGGTGAGGATAGCATCACCACTTCTGGGGTTCTTACCCATGATGAGACCTGGGGCGGTAGGGTTCACGTTACAGGGGATATTGTTATACCTGAGGGGATAACCTTAGTTATTCAGCCAGGGACAACTGTAACCTTCACACCTAACAGGAGTGATAATGACGTAGGGACGCCAGTTCTTGACGAGCTATGGGCCAATAAATGTAACTTAGTAGTCAAGGGAAACTTGAGAATAGAGGGAGAAAAGGACAGTAGAGTAGTCATGGGCGAGCTTGTTTATGATGTAAATAGGCAGACTTCGATAAGTTGGGGAGGAATCATATTTGAAGGAACAAACGTAAGCTCGATCATTAAATATAGTGACATAAGGTATGCTGATGTTGCTCTGGTCTTTACCGGCTCTTCCATCCCCGGGATAATTAATAGCAGGATCGCTGGTAACGATGTGGGTATTATGACCTTCGACTTTTCCTCACCAAGGGTATACAGCAATGAGGTTCATGCTAACGCCCTCTGGGGCATCTCCTGCTATGATCACTCGTTTCCCATGATAAGTCAAAATAGTATTGAAGGCAGCGACGTAGGCATAGGATGTGAAGA
>CAYYHL010000304.1:0-2524 GCA_964471775.1 uncultured Clostridia bacterium | reverse complement strand
AGCTAAGGCGGGAAGTCTTGTATGCTCAAGAGAGTTAGTGCATTCTTTAGATTTGCAATAAGGCGTTGTAAGAATATATATCCTACTGGAGGGTTGTTTAAGGATCTCATCGAGTGGAAATCCGGAATAATTAACCTTGCTGAAGTGCTAAAGAGGAGGTGAGGATAAAGCGAAAAACGGAAATAGCGTTTTTTATCTCATGGTTGCAATCGGAATAATAGCCGTCCTTATGACAGGTTGGGTTCTCTTGCCAAGAGGAAGCTCCCCTGATCTTGTGGTGGATCCCGATAATATTATCGTGGACTGGCAATACAACGGCCAGATGCTGGGTATTCGAGGTTTTGCCTGCAATAGGACCGATGATGACTGGAAAGGTACTGTTTCTGTGGAGATTTACAATACTGACAATGAACTCATCTACACCTCACCCGCTGCTATCTGACCAAAGGTCCGTGTCAAGCCAGGGGAGGAACTCTGGCTGACAGAAGACGTTCCCCTCTGGGCAATTAAAGGACGGTATTCCGGTGACATAGTCGTAATTAGGTGGAGTTGGGGATCCCAGAAGATAGAGCGAGAATCTAGGATATATGAGGATAAATAAGATTTTTCGTGATTCGCCAGCTAGACTTTTCGCTCACCCCAATAGAAGAAGAGTTACTGTCGTCCATCCCTCTTCTGGCATTCAAGTCTGGGACGCATTTCAACAAAGAAGAAATAAAGAAACTTCTTCCTTGAAAGAGCCGGAGGTCCTCTCAAGGAATTGCTGAGGAACCCACCTATGATACCAGAGTTAATCCAGCAGGCACTTGATTTTTGTGTGGAGAAAAGTCCACGCCTCAAGCATAGAGAAGAGGTTGTGAACCTGCTCCTTAAGGGAGACAATTGGACTCACAGTACTCTCAGGTATGCTCTGAGTAAGGGGATTTGTGAATATCTGAGTATGTACCACCAAGAATTAGAGCAAGTATACCTCACAGGAAGTACTGTGGAGGACAGGGCAGGACTTACCTCAGACATAGATCTCATTATAAAGGCTAAAACCAGAGAAGCTTTGGCCAATACTCTAAGAAAATTGGATAACACAAAAAAGGGGGCTCCACTCGAGCCCTCCAATACTTTTTAGGCCGCGACAGACTGGCAACCACTGAAATTTACCTCAATCTTTCCCCAGCAGATGCCATTAGGGAGTTTTGAAACAAGCGGTAGGTTCGACAAAAAGTACAGAAAATTTGGAGATTATGGGAAGGGAAGAATTCCCGTGCCTCCGGTTTTGTCTTTAGCTTGTCACTTGGATGAAAACTAGTATATTTCTTGATTATCTTCTCCTTCGCTGCGGCTCACGAGAAAGCCCTTCGCTCCCATATCCACAAACATTCCCGGACAGCTTTTTTTGTCTTTTCTAGATCTTTATCTTTTATGCCTTGGGTAATTTCTCTATGCCATCTGAGCCAGCCTACCAGATCACGTTTCGCCTTGGTGCGCTCTAACGATCCTTCAATAGTTGGAACAAACATCTGAAACACTGCACTCCACAATGTGGTAATAAGGGGGTTATGAGCAGCTTCAACAAAAGCACGATGAAATCGTGAATGAATCTCAGTCAATCTTCTGACGTCAATAGTCCCCACCTCAAGAATCTGCTCCATCTCTCCGATGACTTTTTCCATTCTTTGAACATCTTTCTGCTCCGCTTTATCTACAATAATGCCTAGCATCCCCATCTCTACTGCTTTGCGGAGTTCTACGAGTTCCTGAGCGCCTCCTTGTTGCAGCAAAAGACTGAAGATGAGTTGGTTAAGTGCTGAAGGTGCAACATGTTTCCTAACGAAGGTACCCTCCCCCCGTTTTATCTCTACTACCCCTATGGCCACTAATGTCTTCATAGCCTCTCTCACAGGTCCCCGGCTAACTCCGTAGAGCTTGGTTAACTCTGTTTCTGTAGGAAGCTTGTCTCCAGGCTTTATGCGGCCTCGAATAACTGCGTCTCCAATCTTTGCTAAGAGCCTGTCTGCAAGGCCCCGTGTATTTGTCAGAAGTTTGCTTGTTGGTAGGGGGAGTTGTGTTGACATGGGAGCCTCTTTAAGTTTGGCGCGAGATACTACGTTATACGTAATATATTATACGTAATAACCCTGGTTTGTCAAGACGCCGCAGTGGACATCAAAAACTATGCTGGGACTTTTGTGGGTACCAACCACAACCTCATCAAGCACCATTTTTTCTTTGCGATTTCGCGAAGCTTAGGCGAGATTCTCTAGACTCTGAGAACGGTTCAGTACTAATGCAGAAGTGGGCTTCATGTAGTTCGCCCTAATTGGACTGGGACGACTTGGGCTGCGGCTGTACAATCGCGGCAAGATCTTCTTTCGTGTTATCGACCTTCTAGGACATCGTCCGCCGCCGGCCCAAGTAGCACAAAAACAAGGACCAAATGAGAGGTGCCTTTCCCGGCAGGGGAGAGTCTAAAAGCGGAATCGCACTAGCGTAGCTATCACTCTAATATGTCTACTGTGACCAGTCCTAC
>CAYYHL010000303.1:0-2527 GCA_964471775.1 uncultured Clostridia bacterium | reverse complement strand
GGGGACGTGGCCATCGAAGACCCCATCCTCCTGCTGAACATGGCGACGAACTGGAGCAGGATGGACCCCGACATTCTAACACTCATGATAGAGTGCGAGGAAGATCCCTCAAAGTTCGTCGAGTGGGTTGAGGGCTATGACACCGCCAGGTTGTTCCCACGCTTGATGTGTCCCGTCATGCTGCTGAGAGGCAATCCTGAACTGGGAGGTGTGATCACGGATGAGGAAGTGGCGAAGGCAGTGGAGCTGGTCCCAGACCTCACGTATGTCTATTTACATGCTAATGGGCATGCCCTGTTCCCAGTCGGGGCAGAGCCTGTCTTGTCGTCCCTTACAATATTCCTTGAGTCATTTAGGTGAAAGATAACGTAATACAGCCTCTCAGGGAACCCCCATCTCTCCTTCTTTTCTCAAATAAACAGTAGATCGATACAATTACCTACGTACATAACATGAAATCCAATACCACTCCAATGGGAATATGAGGATGATATCTGGGATCTTGTTGTAGGATAATGGAGGGAATGTCACAGGTTTGGATTGTCCAACAATAGAGGTGAGGATAAAATTAGAGATTTGTTAGGTTTTCTTTGTTTATGGCTTCTGCGATTTCAATTATTCTATCGACTAATACATCAAAGTCTGTATATTTACTTCGATGGTTTACGTTGCATGCCCGTAGCATGTATTTGCCGTTCAGAGTAGTATCTGAAATGTGACCCATTAGTTCATTCCACAATTCAGCAAGTATCATCTTATTCAACTTCTCTAATTGTTCCTCAGACAGGTCTCTCGGATTATACCTGAAACAGACAATGTTCGAGACTACTGGAGCAGTCACTTCAAACAGAGGATGATTCTCCAGAATTTCAGCTAAGTAGTGGATGCCGTCTATGTTTTGTTGGACCAGTTGACGATACTTATCTTTACCAAATGCTCTGAGAAGCATGTATGCTTTTAACCCAGAGTTTCCCCTTGAAAGAGCAAGAGAAGACCCCATAGTCATCACATCCAAATCTATAGTTTCAAGAAGAGTTTCAAGGTATTTTGCTTCATGACCATATACAAAGGTAGAGTAATGAGCGACCTTGTCTCGAACGAGCGTCAACCCGATAGGATAAGTCATGTTCATCCACTTGTGAAGATCAACCGCAATGGAGTCAGCACGTTCCAAACCATCAACCAGATGTTTATGAGTCTCAGAAAGTTTGACCCAAGCTCCAAACGCACCATCAATATGGAACCACAGGTCCTCACGTTGGCATATATCTGCTAATGCATTCAGGTCATCAAATGAACCAGTATTGACTGTTCCAGCGTTCCCTATTACACAGAAAGGATGCAACCCTTGTTTCTTATCCTCCTTGATAGCCTTCTCCAAGCTTTCCGCTTTTATCCTGTACATGTCATCTACAGGAATCCATCTGAGAGCCTCGCTACCAAGACCTAGAAGCTCCACTGAGCGTTCCAAACAGTGATGCATTTCCTCACTGCCATACAGGACCATTTTTCTTTCTACGCCTTGCATTCCTTTTGTTTTCATGTTTACCTCTGCCTTGGCGTTTCTCGCCACTGCTAATCCAGTATAGTTTGCCTCGGAACCACCGCTCACGAATACCCCAGAGTAATCTTCTGGGACTTCTAGGAGTCCTTTTATCCAATCTATTGTTAGTTTAAAGACTGGTAAGTCTCCCATAGATGGATGGCCAGCGTTTCTACTGCTGATGAGCATATCGACGAGAACCCCATAGGGGGAACCAGTTCCAACTACCAATCCCCAGAACTGAGGTCTGGTAAAAGTTACATGATAGGGGTATAAGTTCTCCTTGACTATTTTGTAAACTTGCTCTACGCCTTCTCCTTCCTCTGATAATGGGGCAATCAATTTATGCAATGCTTCTTCCGGCTGTTGTGTATTTGGATGGTCTCTGATATTCTGCAGATGAGTTAATGCGTCCTTTGTCATCTTGTGACCTAGTGCCTTGAATTCGTCCCAATTTTCGGGGTCAAGTGTCTCTTCTTTTAGCTTATCAACCATGAATAAAGATAATGTGAAGTGAGGATAAGATTATGGATTCATAGTTTGGACCGTCTAAAACGTTATAGACTCAAAGGATCAGATGAGGTTCAAGGTTCTATTAGACATCTAGTAGGATCTCAGCTCCGAAGTAGGGAGTTATAGAAGTTCCATGACGATGGTTTGAGGTAAGGAGCGTAAGATGGTAAATCTTGTCGGGACTTGGAAGCTGGTTTCCTTTGAACTTCGCAGAGAGGATGGACAGGTGGGTCATCCCTTCGGAGAAGATGCCATCGGCTACGGTGTGTTCACTGAAAATGGATATTTTTTCTCATCGTTAATGTCTGCAGAGCGCCCCAAGTTTGCTTCGAGAGGAATTATGGGTGGAACTGTGGAGGAGAAGGCTTCGGCTGTTGAGACGTATTCCTCATACTGTGGAAGATATGAGGTGCAGGGTAAGAAGATCAATATTCACGTCGAGATGAGTCTCTTTCCTAACTGGGTTGGCGG
>CAYYHL010000302.1:0-2536 GCA_964471775.1 uncultured Clostridia bacterium | reverse complement strand
GCCAATTGGAAGGCGGTCTGCTTGCTTCCAGCCGTATACCTGGGACTGATAAATGACTACTGGAGTCAGTTCAAAAGATATGCATCGATCGAAAGTGGACTGGCGAGCACCTTCTTCTTCATTCCCTTCAAAACAAAGGCGGGGAAAACCGATAAGGGGGTTGCACCCAAAAGGCGGGCATCAAAATATGACGTATCGGAAATTAAGCCGCACTTGCTATACCTTAAGTCAAAAGGTTGTGAAATAGGTTTGCATGGAATCGATGCATGGCGAAGCGGCGTGGAAGCCTGGCTTGAACGCGAGATGGTATTGAACGCCTCTGGAGAACGAGTTCATGGCGTCAGGATACATTGGCTCTATTTCAGCAAAAAAACATCGAAGATACTAGAAGATGCAGGATTCCTCTACGATGCTTCATTCGGCTACAACGACGCTGTAGGTTACTTAGGCGGTACATCTCAAGTGTTTCGTCCTCTGTCTGCCCAGAGGCTTCTTGAACTGCCTCTTCATATTTAAGACACAGCTCTCTTCTATAGTGCGAGGATGAACCTCGGAGAGGACGAGGCTTTCAAACTATGCAACAGAATAGTATTAAACGCATATGAGCGCGGGGGCGTCGTTGTAATAAATTGGCACAATAGAAGCCTTGGACCCGAACGGTTGTGGGAAAAATTCTATTTGAGGTTGCTCGACGAGATCAAGGTTCACAATGTATGGTTCTCAACGGGCTGTGAAGCCGTACAATGGTTCCAAAAGCGACGGTGTGTCTCATTTGAAAGGATCAAAGGAGAAAAATCGGCAGCAAGGATTAAATTTAGCCACGACTCTTCTGTTGCTCTGCCGCCCCTCGCATTGAAGATTCATTGGGCCGAACCCGACGGGTCTTTGACTAGCCGCAGCTACAGTTTAGATCGTCATCATCTCGACCTTCCAACAACTTTCTAGCACCCGACTCTTGGGTCAACTGCAGGCTCGTGATGTAGCGCCGGCTTCTCCGAATGAAAGACCGAAACCTTTGCACAACCTGCAGGAAATTGTTGGAGGATGACCGTGAACATATTCTAATCAATTAAAGTCCGTAAAAGAATAATTCAAATAATTCATTCTTAGAAAAATTTAGGTCAATGTTTGGCCTTTTACGAGTAATTCTATGGTAATCCAAAAGGATCCAAAAATCTCAGACCAATTCTGACGCTCTGCCCTTATTTTGTCTGGGTCGATACATTGAGTAATAAAGTCTGCATGATTGTATATACGGATTATAAGTGGGACGCTCGAGTCAGGCGAGAGGCGGAGGCTCTCGCAGCAGCGGGGCATAAGGTAACTGTATATACTTTACGAGAAGAATCAAAGTGCAGGGATTATATTCTGGACGACGTACGGGTGAGAGAAGTCCCGGTGAGCAGATACATGGGAGATAATGGTATATCTTACCTCGCGTCATACTTTATGTTTTTACTCTTGTCTGGCCTAGCGTGTACGCTGGAGCTTCTGATCACAGGTATTGACGCCGTACATATTCACAACATGCCAAATTTTCTGGTCTTCGCCGGTGTCGTGCCGAAAGTTCTTGGAAAGCCAGTGATTCTGGATATGCACGACTGTGTACCCGAGGTCTTCTCGACCAAGTTCAGGAGGTTTTCCAGGTGGATGTTTCATATACTTACCCTGGAGGAGCGCATTTCGTGTTCTTTCGCTGACTACGTGATCTGTGTCAACCATGTCCAGAAAGATATTATAATGCGCAGAGGAGTACCTTCGAAGAAGATATTTATATTGATGAACGTGCCTGATCCGAAAATGTTTCCAATGCAGAAAACAGAGCTGGGTGGCACAAAGACTAATGACATATTCAAAATTGGACATCACGGAACTATTACAGAGCGGTTGGGTTTGGAGACGGCACTGCGAGCAATTTCCCGGCTGACGGGTATGAACCCTCCAATCCATCTCTATGTATGGGGTGGCGGAGACTACTTGCCAACGGCTATAGAGCCTACTAAGAAGCTCGGCATTGAAAATAGAGTGCACATCAAAGGCTCGGTCAAACTTGAAGTTCTAGCAGAAGCCCTTGAGGGGATAGACTTGGGTATCGTTCCAACTAAAAAGAATACTGCTACAGAGCTTATGCTCCCTATGAAACTGCTTGAATACATAGCTCTGGGAATCCCTGTGGTGGCTCCAAAACTCAAGGCGGTTGAATACTATTTTAATAAAGACATGGTCTCGTACTTTGAACCCGGAGACATCGATTCCATGGTAAAGGCAATACTCAAGCTTTACTCTAATCCTTTGGCGCGCAAGGCACAAGCAAGAAGGGCACAAAAGTTTTTGGAGGACCATGGATGGCCGAAACAGCGAAAGCGGTTCCTTGTTTTTTATGAGACTCTATGAACCTTCGATGTGCTGGTCAAGTAGTTGTATCAGAATTATTTTGTTGAGGAGGAAAAGTAAATGATTACAGTGGCACAAATTGGCGTAGGCTACTGGGGGCCAAATCTTCTCAGAAACCTGGTGGCAAATAAAAAATGTAAGG
>CAYYHL010000301.1:0-2549 GCA_964471775.1 uncultured Clostridia bacterium | reverse complement strand
TAACACCTACCCAAAACCAGCCTAGATTTCCCAAAGAAAGAAAAATGTTGGAGGGAGAAAATTGGAGGATAAAATAAGGATTTTAGTCTAGAGGAAGGTAGTCAATGTCTTACTTTTACACAGAAGACGACAGAAAGGGAAGATTATCGAAAAAGAGTTATCACCTAAGAAAGGAAACCAGAGACTTGATGCCTAATAGGTTGAGGTAGATTTTCTTTTCAGCTCAACGGATAGCGGATTCGGGGTTGCCGAATTCACCGAGGGCGATCTACACGAAGAGCAGTGAAGTCGGCAACCCCATGTTGGGCGACCATTTTGCTTGAACAGATGCTATTTCACCAGTCCAAATCCTGCAAAGTATTTTTTGAATGTATCGACCCTTAGTGCAAAAATCCCGTCATTGGTAGCCATTGGGATAGGTCTCCACCATCCAGGCCCGCCATAATATGGCGCGTCCCATGCAATCCAAGTGCCGCCGGCTACGTTTAGAATCGCCTCGTAATTTCCCCATGGATTGCGTAGCACAACATATTTTTGATTGTTCGCATACTGCCAACCAAGGATCGAGTATGCATGGTTAGCTGCTATGTGGGCATTAGAATAATTGACATCTGGAGAAGGTGACGATCCATATGTCCATGCCACCATAGGGTTAAAGGTTTTACGACTTATACAGTTCTCTCTGACCTTCTGCCAGATTTGATCCTCCGAAAGACTTGGATTCGAATAGTAGTAAGGGGTTAATCCTGTAAGGGAGGCTGCTGCACCAACTGGATCACCATAAGCGGTTCTCAAAATGTCAGGCTTGTCACCAGCGTCATTGGTCACCCACTTTGCAAAAGTCTTTTCGTACACAGCAGGCCAGATTTCTCCGGGTTCGCTTGACCTGGCGTAGATGAATGTATTACCGGGAGAATTCAGGGGAAGGAGCTCAGTAACTTCAACTTTTTCTGACTTGTCTCCTTTGTAGAACTCAATCATATCAACAAAATCCTGCGGTCCTGTTCCCGTGGCTCGAGCTCTCTGAGCAATCACATAGGTGCGAGCCCAGGCAACCGAAGAAAGTGCTGCAATGAAATAACAGTTTGCAACTGCACCTTGAATTGGATCGGTTAGCTCAGCGGCTTCTTCAAAGAAATCACCAGGATCAGCCCATACAGTCGTAGCGCCTACATCAACTAACGCTCTATGCACACCTTTCGCCGTTGGTGGGATCTCGATCCGTTCCAAAGCCTTGGTTTGGGGATCAAGTTTTAGGCCAGCGTAAAGCGGAGATTCGTATTTTGGATCAAAGAGTTTCTCATAAGGCATATCCAGTGTCTTCTCCAATAATTTCTGCGAATCCACCCTCTTCCAGTTTACCTTCTTTTTAAGGATTACCTCTGCTAATACATAAGGGTTGCTAACACCTACATTTTCTGGTTTTTTTTCATTACTCATGTTAGTTCCTCCTTTCTTGTTTTTCTGAGATTAGCCAACTCTAATCTCTTCTTCGACGTTGGTTTCATAACCTTCTAATGTCTTTGGAATAATCTCAGAGGGTTGCAATGCAGCTTCTGAGGCCTTTCTCTTTACAAATACTATAATCACCTCCTTTCCTTTCTTTTCACCAATACCGACTCCCGTTACATTAGGGAGCCGCATTAGTTGTGCCTCGTATTTTCTCATTACAGATTCGATGCTCATACTCTCTTTACCCCTTTCACTCTACAAGTAAAATGTTGCCTAACTCCTTATATACGAATCTCCTTCTTATCTAAAAACTCCCTGACAGCATCCTCTGGGGAAAGATTGAAATAAGGTTCAGTGCTGTCAGTCTATCATAACCCAACAGAGTCTGAAGGGCTCTGATGGAGATTCCTTTTTTGATGCCATTAACTGACAAAGTGTGTCTTAGAATATGAGATGAGATAGCTTTTGAGACCCTAGCCTTGTTAGCTACTTTCTTTACTATTCTCTCAACGCGAAGAGTAGGTTATGAAAATGAAGTCCTCTTCTGGAATGGCGATCCCCGTGCAGCCGAACGCGGTCCCGCCAGGGTAGGGGTCGGTCTCGGCCACCATCCAGGTCAGAATTCTGCCACCCTCTTCCGGGCTGATCCACTCTATGACATATGTGTCTCCAGGGACTAAGGAGATCTGCGGCGAGAGTTCGAAGCGAACCTCAAGCTGTGCTCCGGTAGTCTGTGGACCTGGGACAAAGGCCGTTTTCGTCCCGAGCACGGGTCCGTCCGGAGTGCCAGACCTGATTCTCGCGGTGGTGTCGTAGCCTGTGTGGGGAAACCCTCCTCCGGCACGCAGTCGGAGATCTATCGCGTCAAGAGACGAAGCAGATGGTGTGAAGCTTTGGAATAGACTCCCCCTACCACCAGGCGGCGTCCCGCAACCACGGCTTTTACTAGCGGGAACATCATTTACCTGGTCTGGCAGATACTCTAATTTCATAAAGAACTTCTTCTTGAATAGGGCGAGCTTCTCCTCAATCATACTGCTCTCCAGCCACGATGCAGCTATCTTGGCCTTCACTAATGCCACCTCCTCTTCAACTTT
>CAYYHL010000300.1:0-2555 GCA_964471775.1 uncultured Clostridia bacterium | reverse complement strand
AAGGAGAAAGAAAGGAGCCGCACCTGATAGATCAGAATAAATGCATTAGATGTGGTATTTGTCTGGAAAATTGCAAATTTGAGGCAATTCTGGTGGAGTAGGAGTCCCACTATTGCCTTTTTTGTGCACCCATTAAGAGTGGAGCTTTTAAGAAATGACAAGACTAACCATAGATGGCAAGGAAGTTGAGGTAGAGAAAGACTCTACGGTTCTTGAAGCAGCCAAAAAAATGGGCATTGAAATTCCCACCCTTTGCTACCATGAAGCGCTGAGTCCCCAGGGAGCCTGTAGAGTCTGTACAGTAGAAATAATAAGGAAAGGATACTCGATATTGAGTACAGCCTGTACCTATCCGGTTCAAGGGGGGATTGAAGTCAAGACGAATTCAGAAAAGGTAAGAAAGGCAAGAGGACTAATCCTGGAACTCCTTTTGGCCAGGTGCCCCAATGTAGAATCCATCCGGGATCTGGCCGAAAAAATGGGGATAAAAAAACCCAGATTCCAGACGGATAACGAAGAATGTATCCTCTGTGGCCTGTGTGTGAGGGTATGTCAGGAAGTAGTTGGTGTGAGCGGCATTGGCTTTATTAACCGGGGAGTAGAAAGGGAGGTTGCCACCCCTTACCAGGTGCACTCTGATGTTTGCATAGGCTGCGGGGCTTGTGCAATGGTCTGTCCGACAGGAGCTATAAAAATTGAGGACCATCAAAACCTGAGGAAAATACCTCTGTGGCATACCGAACTTGAGAGAAAGAGATGCACAGTATGCGGCAATCATTTTGCCCCTCAGGCGGAGATAGATTTCTTGAAGAGGAAAAAAGATGAGCTTCCAGAGGATCTTTTTGAGGTGTGCCCGGACTGTAGAAGATCCGAACTGGCAAAAAAATTAAGTCTAACAAAAATCCCCAGAAGCTTTCATACCAAGACCTAAGGAGGAAGGAATGTCCAAAATAATTGCTTCGGCGGCTATTCGAGGAGCCCACAAGTACGTGAAGGAAGCTGAAAAAGAGCTGAATAAGCTCATCCAAGAAAAGGGTCCCGACTGCAAGGTGGCCTATCCTAACACCGCCTACTATCTCCCCCTTATCTACGCCATTCTGGGACTGAAAGTAGAGAACCTCGAGGGGGCAACACAGGCCCTGAAGGAGGCTAAGGGTCTTTTGCCGGCCCTACCCAGTGAGAACCTATGGCTGCCCTATTTGGGGGACGCCTTAGATGCAGGAGTTGCCACACTCATCGCTGAGGAAATCATTGAGGTTCTCAAATATGCCAGAGGAGAGAAACCAGAGGGTATCTGGCTCGGCTTCACGGACGACACTATCCTTCGAACTCAGGGGATAAAATTGGTTGATGGAAGAATGCCCGGTTTCGCTGCCTGTGCGGGAGCCCTGCCTACAAACGAAGAGGCGGTGAGGCTAGCCCGGGCTCTTCAAGAAAAGAGTATTCTGGTCTTTATGGCCTCGAGTAGCAACGGAAAGTCCATGGCTGAGCAGTTAGCTGAGGAAGGCATCGAGATGAACTGGGATACTTTTCTCGTTCCCTATGGCAAAGACACCAGTGCCGCTGTTCACGCTTTGAACTTCGCCGCACGATCGGCTATGACCTTTGGAGGAATAAAACCAGGAAATCTAGAAAAAGCGAGGGAAATTCTTCTTTATAACAAGGAAAGGGTCCACGCCTTTGTCCTCGCCCTGGGAGCGGATAAAGGAATCAATGAGGATCAGGTCATCACCGACGAGAAGTATGCTACGGCTGCCGGAGCCATAAACTTTGGATTCCCGGTCCTATCCGACGTAGATCTACCCCAGATCCTGCCCACAGGTATATGTACCTATGAGCACGTAGTCTCCAGCATTCCGCGGGATGCCATAGTACCTAAGGCAATTGAGGTAAGAGGCCTGGAAATCAAAATTACCAAGATTGATATCCCTGTTCCCCATGGGGCTGGCTTTGAGGGAGAGAGAGTCAGAAAAGAACAGATGCAAGTTCAGTTCGGGGGGAAGTACGGCGAGGCTTTCGAACTCCTTCGAGGAGCTCCGATGGAGGAGCTTAAAGATGGCAAAATAGATCTCATCGGCCCAGATATTGACCAGGCCGAGGAAGGCACAGCCATGCCTCTGGGCATAGTGATTCAGGTGGCAGGAAGGCAATTCCAGGAAGATTTTGAAACAGTGCTGGAGCGGCGCGTCCACGAGTTCATCTCCTGCGCTAACGGGATTTTTCATATGGGACAAAGAGCTATCGTCTGGATTCGCATTAGCAAGGAAGCTTTCCAGAAAGGCTTTAGACTGAAACACCTGGGTGAAATCTTGGTGGCTAAGCTCCATGATGAGTTCTCCAAGCTGCTGGACAAGGTTCAGGTAACCATCATCACCGACGAAGACAAGCTGAAAGAGCCCCTGGAGGAGGCAAAACGAGTTTATCATGACAGAGATGAGAGATTGGGCGGAATGACCGATGAGGATGTGGACACTCTGTATAGCTGCATTTTATGTCAGAGTTATGCCCCGAATCATGTATGTATTGTGACTCCCCAGAGGTTGGGGTTATGCGGA